>JAUUSE010000014.1:0-42878 GCA_030842085.1 Bacillota bacterium
TACCATAGAAGAACCTCTTCAATTACATATTTACAGAAAAAGTTTCACACTGCCCTTTTATTCGATTGCAAATGATTATAATTTGTTCAACCGTTTGTGCTTTGATATTCCCATACTTTTACTTTTTAAAACCCTAATTTTATTAGGCAATCCTTTTTCTGATTTTTCCCGCTCCATATGGGCGTACAGCTTAAAAGAAAAAATATAACAACCCCGTCCATATTGCGGACGGGGTTATTAATTTAAGAAAATAAGACGTTAAGATTAAAAGTCGGCAATGTCCCTGCTGTAGTCTACATTATCAAGGCCAAAACCGAAGAGGGAATAGAAGTCGTCGCGATACCCCTTTATGTCGGTAATTTCTTCAATATTATCAGAAGATATAATACTCCAGACATCTTTCAGCTTGCTTTGAATATCGTCGGCCATTTCGAGGTCGTCCATTCTTATACGGCCGCATTCGTCGGTAGGCACGTCCTTAACGCTCTCGCTGTCATAAATACGATGGAAGAGACGATTCATCTGCATAATGCAGTCCTCATGCGTGCCCTTTTCTTTCATAAGCTTATAAAGTATTGATATATAAAGCGGCACTACCGGAATAGCTGCCGAGGACTGAGTAACCAGCGCCTTGTTAACAGATATATACGCCTTGCCGCCGATATCGGAAAGCAGCTTGTCAATCTCAAGCGCCTTTTCTTCCAAATCAATTTTTGCGCGGCCTATTGTGCCGTCTTTATATACGGCGTGAGTAAGCTCCGGCCCAATATATGAATAAGCAAGCGTAACGGCATTTTCAGCAATAAGGTCGTTTTCTTTAAGTGCGTTTATCCACATGAGCCAGTCCTCACCGCCCATTACCTTTACCGTAGCCGCAATTTCCTCATCTGTAGCAGGGTCAATAGAGACAGAAGAAACCTTGCCCGTGTGAAAATCCACACTTTTTTCAGAATATGGCTTACCTATTGGCTTGAGCACCGAAGAGTAAACCTCGCCGGTGCGCGGGTCGGTGCGTTTTGGAGCCGCAACACTATAAACTATCATGTCGAGCTTTTTGCCCGGCATTGTGCTTTTTATAGCTTCAATGGTCTGAGCCTTCATCTCGTCAGAAAAAGCGTCGCCGTTAAGACTGGCAAATGGAACACCATACTTTGCAGCATATTTTTCAAACGCCGCATTGTTGTACCAGCCTGCCGACGCCGTCCTCCTGCCGGACGATGGGCGTTCATATGCAACGCCAACAGTAGCGGCTCCGAAAGCGAATGCCGCAGTAATGCGTGACGCAAGGCCATACCCCGTTGAGGAACCTATGACAAGCACATTTTTAGGCCCGTTGTCGGCGCTTCCCTTATGAGAAAGAGAATATTCAACCGCCCGCCGCACATTTTCCTCACATCCATCGGGGTGCGCCGTTATACATATAAATCCCTTTACCTTTGGCTCTATAACCATTAAAACATCTCCCTTTATTTCTTGCTTTTAAAATTTATATTTATAAAAAACAAAGCTGATAATGCAAAGCCTAAAATATTTTTTAGTGTATGCCCGTATCATAATCATAAATATTTATCGGCTCTTATTTTGACATGTCTGTAGTACCGCTTTCATCAGTTATTGTTTCCTTAAGCGCTGCCGCTAAGCCGGCAATGCCCTGAATTTCTGATGGTATAATAATTTTAGTAGCCTTGCCGTCAGCAGCTTTTGCAAAAGCGTCAAGACTCTTAATAGTAAGCACGTTCTGCTTTGGATTAGATTCATTAAGCATAATAATACCGTCGGCGACAGCACGCTGCACCGTTTCAATAGCCTGCGCCTCACCTTCGGCCTCGCGGATTTTAGCTTCTTTAACAGCGTCGGCCTTTAAAATTGCCGCCTGCTTTTCGGCTTCTGCTTCAAGTATCATGGATTCTTTCTCGCCCTCAGCAACGAGTATCCTGCTCTTTTTCTCGCCTTCCGCCCTTAAAATAGCTTCACGGCGCTCACGCTCAGCTTTCATCTGCTTCTCCATGGCATCCTGAATTTCGCGCGGCGGAAGAATGTTTTTCAGCTCAACGCGGTTGACCTTAATACCCCATGAGTCAGTGGCCTCATCAAGTATAACGCGGATTTTAGCGTTTATGGTGTCGCGCGATGTGAGGGTATGATCAAGTTCCATCTCGCCTATGATGTTGCGCAGCGTGGTAGCGGTCAGATTTTCAATCGCAGCGAGCGGACGCTCAACGCCGTATGTAAACAGCTTCGGGTCGGTTATCTGATAAAACACGACAGTGTCTATCTGCATCGTGACATTATCCTTTGTTATAACCGGCTGCGGCGGGAAATCCACGACCTGCTCTTTAAGCGAAACGCGTTTTGCAATGCGCTCAATAAAAGGAATTTTCACATGCAGTCCAGTCGTCCATGTAGCGCGGTATGCGCCGAGCCTCTCAACTACGTAAGAGCTTGCCTGCGGTACAATTTTTATATTGGCAATTATAATAATTACCAACAGTACCAAAATTACAATTACAGCTATAAGCCACCCCATAAAAAATACCCCTTTTAATATAATTTTTTAAACAAGGCACAGCATACCGTGACTAATTTTCTGTATACTTGTGGCCGCTAACCTTGTTTTAAAACTATCCTGAGTCGGAATAAAATAATACTATTCCGAATACAATCCGCTGTTTTTCACTTCCATATTATTGCAGAATTTAAAAAGTTTGCTTTCTGCTCACAATAAGCTTAACGCCGTCTATTTTTTCTACTATTACCGTTTCGCCCTCGTTTATAACACTGTCGTCGGATGAACGAGCCGACCATATCTGTCCTGCAAGATTGACTTGGCCTTTTCCCAAAACATTATTTATCTCAGAAGTAACTGCCGCCTCTTTGCCTATGCTCCTGTCGGCATTGGTAGCCTCAACATTTTTGCTGAGTATTCGTTTTACAAGCGGACGAGTGAGGATTATAAGGAGTAAAGATACAATAGCAAAAACGAGTACCTGTATCCAAAAATTGACATTAAGCAGCGCAAGCACCATTGCAACAATCGCACCGCCGGCCAGCCATATGGAAATTAGCTGTACGGACAAAGCTTCTATTATAAGGAATATTATGGCAGCTACAAGCCATACTATTGAAAATACATCCATAAAATAAACTCCTTAACTTTATTATTGTTATTAATTATACCATATAAAATGTCAAAATAAAACTATAAATGCTATTTAAGCAATAAGCAGCTTTTGATGCTTTTATCACATGGTAATATCAAATGAGTATTATTCATTCATCAGATTGCGGCCGGCTTTCTTTTCATGCTGCGTATTTTTCCCTTTTGCTCATTTGTCGGCACTTTAGAATCCAATATTTTCTGCAGCGCCATATTATATGTAAAGTCGTCAATTGTCAAAGATGATTTAAGATAATTCTCTGTAAGTTCAGGATACTTTATATAACAGGCGGATATGGCCCAAGCCTGAGCCATTTTTGCATAATATCCCGGATGCTTTACCCGCCATAGTGCATTTAATACCCTGTCAATGTATTCGTCGTCGATAAAATATTTCAGCAGCATAACAAGAGCAAAGCGCACATAAAACTCAGAGCTCGACGATAGGTGCGGAATTATAAAAGAATATAGCTGAGATTTATCTTCTCTTCGAAACTTAAAGCAGCCGCAGAAGCTGTCGCAAACCGACCAATTATCTATAAGCGGCAAAAATTTCTCTGTCGATTGCAGTTTGTCGTCTATATCTTCTTTTTTTAGTCCTGTAATCATGCCAAACAGCATAATTTCCTCAAAGAACGGATTTTGAGGCAAATGGTAGTCATCGCCGGATTTTGCAAGGCGGGCGGCTATTTTTTTAATGTCCGGCAGGCGTACCCCGATTATATTGCTTATTCCCGGCAGCAGTGACGATGTAAATATTCTATACTTTTCATCGGCCAAATTTAAAAGCTCGTTTCTTATATTCAATATAAATCACTCCATTTTAATTATAAAGCAAAGGTCAATATATTGGAATAATTAAAACATGTAAAGCCATAATATCATTGATAAGCAAAACTGCGGAGAGTGAATATATGCGGATAAGCGAAGAAAAAAAGCAGCAAAAGCTGGATAAGAAGGTAAAAGAGCTTAACTCGGGCCTTACGCAAAGCGTAAAGTTTAAAGATGAGCTTGAAGAAAATAAGAATACATTCCTTGAGCTTTTTAAAAATGTCGGAACACTGCGTGTAAGAGACGTAGTAAACAGAAACAATGAAAGCATGAAGTTCTGCATTATGTTTTTAGACGGACTGGTAAAAGGGGATGTAGTAAATCAGCACGTGGTAAAGCCGCTTTTAGAGGCGGGAGATATCAAAAATGATGAGAATTTTTCATCCTCACTAATAAATCAGCTTGTATTTGTAAATAGGATTCAGCAAACCGACAACGCAGAAGACATAATAGAATCGATAACCTATGGTGACACACTGTTGCTGGTAGATGGCTTAAGCTGCGGATTTATACTTGATACAAAGGGCTTTACTCTGCGCTCAATAGCCGAGCCGGAGGGAGAAAATGTCCTTAATGGGCCAAAAGAGGGCTTTAATGAAGGAATTATGATGAATTTATCCATGCTTTACCGCAAGCTGCGCACTAATGAATTTAAAACAGAGTTCACAAAAGTGGGCAGACGTACAAAAACAAACGTGTGTATATGCTATATAGAAAGCTTAGTTGATAAAAAGGTACTTAAAGAGGTACAGCGCAGAATAAGCCTTATAGATATAGACGGTGTTTTGGACACAAACTATATTTCAGAATTTATAAGGGATAAAAAATACTCACCATACAAAACCGTAGGCTTTACCGAGCGGCCGGACGTCGTGGCCGGCAAGCTTTTAGAGGGGCGCATAGCGATTATTATGGACGGCACACCGGTAGTGCTTACCGCACCGTATTTATTTATAGAAAACTTTCAAAGCAACGAGGATTATTATTTAAACTTTTTATATACCACATTTGCCAGAATTTTGCGTATTATGGGATATTTTCTCACAGTGCTTACGCCGGCAATATATATATCGATAATTGCATATCAGATAGAAATACTGCCGCCGGCACTCACCATTAATATAGCGAGTGCACAGCAAAATGTGCCGCTGCCAGCGGCGCTTGAAGCGGTAATAATGCTGATAATCTTCGATTTACTGAAAGAAACAGGTGTGAGAATGCCATCCAGTGTAGGTCAGACGCTGAGCATAGTCGGTGCGCTGGTAATAGGGCAGGCGGCGGTAGAAGCCAAGTTTGTATCGGCGCCTCTTATAATAGTCGTAGCTTTTACCGGACTTACCAATCTTCTCACGCCGCGGCTAAACACATCTGCATTTATGTATAAATATATATTTTTAATTTTTGCCGGTGTATTAGGCTTTTTTGGAGTAATAATATGCCTTTCTATGTTTATTATACAAATAATAAACCTAACCTCATTTGGTGTGCCGCAGATACGCCTTACAGGAGGCATGAAGCTTCAGCAGATTAAGGATATAATTATAAGGGCTCCGTGGACATCAATGAAAACACGTCCAGAGAATTTGAGCGATAACTATACTCGAATGATTAGAAAGGAATAGCGAAGCGAATGAAAAGAGGTATAAAGCTTGCATGTATAATGGTTGTTCTGTCATTTATATGCGCTATGTTTACTGGCTGCTGGGATTATAAAAAGATTGACGATTTAACGCTTGTAGCCGGAGTTGCGATAGACCGCTCAGACAACGGAATAGGGTATAAGGTTTCGCTTGAGACAATAGATTTTTCCATGTCAGTACAGGAAAACAGTGTAAAGACTCAAATAATACAGCTTGAGGGAAATACTATCTTTGAGGCATTTAACAAGACAAAAACGCAGATAGTAAAGCAACTGTATTTTCCTGATATGCAGATACTTTGCATAAGTGAAAAAATAGCAGCTGAGGATGGCCTTAAAGATATAGTAGAAAGCTTTATACGGAGCACGGATATCAGAGAAAGCGTATATGTAATCATCTCAAGAGACGAAAGCGCAGAGAAAATAATTACTCAAAGTGAAAATATGAGTACGGTAATATCAGCGGAGATAAACGAGCTGATAGATGAAATAGGAAACAATGTGAGTTCGGGGAAAAAATCCAACCTGTATAAAATATATAATAATATAACAGCCAGTGCCGATATTGCGCTGCCGGCATTTTCAGTAAATGAGGACAGGCCGGTAATAGACGGAATAGCGCTGTTTAAGGATGCTAAACTGGCAGGATATTTAGAGCAAGATTATGCCGAATATTATCAAATGTCCGCCGACCTTATAAACTATGCGACTTTTTCTTTTCCTATAAATAAAGATTTTAATACCTCTATCTCTATTACAAATAATATGTCAGATATATCTTATGAAATAAAGGAAAACAGAGGACTAAGGTTAAAGGTCCAAGTTAAATTTGACGCATCGGTAAGAGAAGTTTACAGCAACATTGATGTAGATAGCATAAATGGGGAAAATATTTTTAAAGAGGCATGTGAATCTCATATAAGCCAAAATATCTATGATTTAATTGATAAGTCAAGACGTGATTATAATGTCGACATACTTGACTTTGCAGGATATATATACAGAAATGACCCAAAATACTGGGAGGAAATAAAGGACAAGTGGGACGATATGCTGAAAGAGGCAGAAATAGTAGTGAATGTAGAAGCCAATTTTACTAACACAAGCTTTGCAGGGTAAAAGAGAGGAATAAAATGTCTTTGTTTATAACACTTATTATATTTGCAGCCGTTATAATTATGAATTTTATACCGGATATTGTGAGAAAACGCATAGACAAAAAAATAATAATATTCTATTCAATATGCGCTTCAGTAAGCTTCATTATCGTTATTTTAGCTGTATCAAATATAATGCTTCCCGGGCCGTATGAGCTTATATCTTTTGTGTTAGAGGACGTAGCGGGCTTAAATTTTAACTAATTGAAAGAATGTGAAAACATGGATAAATCCTTTATAACCTCTAAAAATGCTTTTTCTATTTTATTTGTAATGATTTTGGGAAATTATCTTTTATTGGGTTCTCCGTTTAACGCCAAGCAGGATTCATGGATATCAATACTAATTACCTTTGCGACAATGATACCTGTAGCGTTGCTGTTCTCACGGCTTATGAAGCTATATCCGGAGAAAAATATTTTTTATATGTTTTTTGACGCTTTTGGCAAAGTGGGCGGGATAATAGCAACAGCCGTTTTTTCGCTTTATGCGGTTCTGGTTTCAGCAATGGTAGTGCAGAATTATTCACGTTTTTTTAAGATAATATCACTTACAAACACGCCGTTTGTAATTATAACGGCCGGTATAGTTTTTGTAGCAATATATCTTGCAAAAAGCGGTGACAATACACTTGGAAAATGGTCATTTGCCATTATAATATTGCTTTTTCTGCTTATAGCAACGGCATTTTTAATGACATCGCAGGAATACAATTTTGATAATCTTTTTCCCATGTTTAGCAACAGCTTCGACAATATTTTCGCTGGCTCGATTTCGTTGCTGGCGATGCCGTTCGGGGATATTGTATTGTTTTTGGCTTTGGGGGATTATATAAAAAAGAGCAGCAGCTCGTATAAAATATTTCTCATCAGTATAGTGACGACAATAATATTAATGCTGCTTGTATTTTTTAAAAATTTGTGTGTGTTAGGTCAAAGCACTATGGAGATAAGCATGTTTCCATCATATGCAGCGGCAAGAATGGCGAGTCTGAGCGTGTTTTTTGAAAGGGTAGAAGCGGTAATATCATATTATTTTGTTATTGCAGGGATTACAAAGATAGCTGTTTGTATTATAGCCGCAGCAAAAGGTTCGGCCAAGCTTTTAAAGATACGGGAATATAGGAATATAGTTATGCCTGTAGGCCTTGTCGTATTTGCAGTTTCTATGATGCTGTTTGACAATACAGCTCAAATGTTTGATTTTATTAATAAATATCCATATATATCTCTGCCGCTGCAAATAGGAGTACCGATATTGCTATGGATTATTGCTGAAATAAAACATGCAGTTAAGGAAAAGCCAATGCCGTCGATGAACCAAATAATTGAGGGATAAATTTAGCTGGATAAATTGGACAGTATTTCATATGGCCCAATAATGCATCAAATTGCTACGTAAAGAATGAAGCCGTAAAACGCTAAAAGCCTGCATGATATAAAGTATACGATGGCATGTTTCTGGCATTCTCTGCAGGCGCAGGCAAACAATATGGCATTTGCATCTCAATATTAAATTTTGAAAATGCTAAAATTATCCCGTTAAAAGAATATTTTATAATATTAAATCGATATCAATGGCTTGTGTTTCTTAAAAATATAGCTTTTTAGGGATATCTGCCAACAGGGCGGGAAACATCATAAAAAAGCATCGGCAAATTTTACTTTGCCGATGCTTTTTTTTTTTTTTTTTTTTTTTTTTTTTTTTTTAATTGCAAATATTTAATTGTCCACAAAATTTAGAAACAATCACTAATCGTCTTTTTTAGGCATTTCGCCGTAAAGATTGAAACGAAACAGCTTTGATTCATCTTCAGGATTATCGCATCTGATAACAGCCTCAGCTATGGTGCCACCTTCGATAAGCATAGCTATACCTGCGAACTGCGCAAGCTTTGATTTCATATTAATACGGTCGCCTTCCGGCGTTTCAAGATACACATTGCCCTTGCATGAATCAAGCGCCTGGATAAATTTCTGTACATCAATATTATGCAGCGCTATTCCATCCATTAAAATCACTCCCCTTAATACCACATAAAATATTATATTCTATGTTAAGTTTATTTTAACATATATTACCATATCCGTCAAATGAAATAAAGGTAATTTTAGAAGAAAATTATCGACAATTAAGGCTATGTAAAGGCACATTTCATTAACTATAAACAGAAAATGCAGAAGCAAGCAAAAAATAAATCAAAAAGATTTATTTAACATATTTTTAATGAAAAATATGGAGATATATGGTATATTTACTTGGCGGTATAAAAGCATCAACGCAACAGACGCTTATACGCCAAATTTTGAGCTGTTGCATATATTTTTAATCTGATATATAATTAAAATATATATTGCTGTCGACTTTTGTTTACATATACTTAGAAAGGAATTTTTATGAGAAATAGTGCAGTTGTGCTTAAAACATATAACATGCTGACCCTTACAGGACTTGTCGTATTTCCGGATATGGTAATCCATTTTGAAGTGTCGGGTGACCGAGCGGTAGATGCGATAAACGATGCCATGGAGAGGGACAGCCTTATTTTTCTTACTATGAAAAATGACCCTCTTTTATCTGATTCTGACATAAATAATGTGAGTAAAATCGGCTGCCTTGCACAGGTAAGGCAGGTTATTAAACTTCCTAATAATAATCTTCGGATAATGATAGAAGGGAAGCGCCGTGCAAAGCTTAATGACATCATATCGGACGAAAGCTTTGACCGCGCCCTTGTTTCAGAATGTCCCGACAAAAAGACGCGTGTTTCACAAACAGTTGAGACGGCGCTTATACGTCATGCGCAGGGCCTTTTTGAAGATTATGCATCTCTTTCACAGCGGATTGCGCCGGACATAAGGGCAATGGTAATGACGGCGCCGGACGCGGGCATTTTAGCAGACTATATAGCAGCAAATCTGCCGTTTGGCACCGACGTAAAGCAGAGAGTGTTAGACGAGCTTAATCCGGTAAAAAGGCTGGAAAAGCTTATTGTCAGTATGACAAAGGAAATAGAAATTTTAGGCATAGACAGGGAAATAAGCGAAAAGGTAAAGGAGCAGCTTGACCGCAACCAGCGTGATTATTATCTCAGAGAGCAGCTTAAGATAATAAATATGGAGCTTGGAGATGGCGACAGCCTTGCCGCAGAGGCGGACGCTTATATCGACGCCATAAATGGTCTTGATATAAGTGAGGAGTCGCGCGAAAAGCTTATTAAAGAGGCCGGCAAGCTTTACAGCATGCAGCCGAGCTTTCCGGAAACGGCAGTTATAAGGAATTATCTTGACGCCTGCTTAGAGCTGCCGTGGAACAATAAAACCGATGACAATATAAACATAAAAAAGGCACAGAAAATATTGGACGCAGGGCATTACGGCCTGACGGATGTAAAGAAGAGAATAATTGAGCTTCTCGCCGTGCGCAAGCTCAACCCGGACATAAAGGGGCAGATAATATGCTTGGTCGGCCCGCCGGGCGTTGGAAAAACCTCTATTGCAAAATCCATTGCAGAGTGCATGGGCAGAAAATATGCAAGAATATCTCTTGGCGGTATAAATGACGAGGCGGACATAAGAGGACACAGAAAGACATACATAGGCGCAATGCCCGGTCGCATAATGGAAGCGATGAAAATAGCCGGCTCAAAAAATCCGCTTATACTTATGGACGAAGTGGACAAAATCGGGACAAGCTACCGCGGCGACCCTGCATCGGCGCTGCTGGAGGTGCTTGACAGCGAGCAGAACATAAACTTTCGCGACCATTACATAGAACTCCCCTTTGATTTGAGCGATACTCTTTTTGTGCTTACGGCAAACACGCTGGATACTATTCCGTCAGCGCTTATTGACCGTATGGAGATAATAGAGCTGCCGAGCTATACAAGAGAGGAAAAGTTCAATATAGCCAAAAGGCATCTTATAAAGAAGCAGATGGAGCGTCACGGCCTTACAAACGAAAGCTTTAAGATAACGGATAAGGCTATATATGATTTAATAGATTTTTATACTCGCGAGGCGGGTGTGCGCTCGCTTGAGAGAAAGATAGCATCTCTTTGCCGCAAGGCGGCAAGAGAAATAGTGGAGAGCTCAAGCAAAAATCACATTGTAAAAATAGACGGCAAAAATCTGCCGCAGTTTTTGGGGCGTCACCGCTACCGTCTTGAGTATATATCTCAAACGGACGAGGTCGGCGTAGTAAATGGCCTTGCGTGGACGCGCGTCGGCGGCGAGATTATGCAGATTGAGGCGGCGGTGCTGGACGGAACAGGCAAAATTGTGCTCACCGGCTCGCTTGGCAATGTGATGAAAGAGTCGGCGCAGGCGGCGATAAGCTATATACGAAGTATAAGCAAATCGCTCGGCATTGACGGAAACTTTTATAAGGACAAGGACATACATATTCACGCGACAGAGGGTGCGGTGCCAAAGGACGGTCCTTCTGCCGGTGTCACGATAGCCACCGCGGTGGTCTCGGCGCTGACCGGAAAGCCGGTGCGCAGAGACGTCGCCATGACGGGCGAGATAACCATACGCGGCCGCGTGCTGCCGATAGGCGGGCTTAGAGAGAAAACTATGGCGGCCTACAAATCCGGCGTAAAGACAGTCATAATACCTGAAGAGAATATAAAGGATTTGGAAGAGATTGACGAAAAGGTAAAAGCATCGCTTAAAATAATCCCTGTCACAAGCGCCGATGCCGTTTTTGACATAGCGCTGAGGCCTGCTTTGCACAGTGAAGATGTAGCGCATCTGCAGCCGGCCGTCAAGACTAAGATTACGGCGGCGTCATCGCAGAGATAACGGATAATTTATATCATGTGCGGACGACTATGCCTATGCGGTTTTTGTCCGCTAAGATTATAAGTAGGGACGCAGGCAAAATATATACAGCCGTTCGCCGGACTGCGATATATTACGGAAAAGCAGTGCCGCTTTGATTATATAATTTATGTCGGCGCATGCGGCGGCATTTGAAAAGGAATTTAATCTGCCGCGGTGCTGCTCAGCAAAGCTATTTATAATTAGATGTGTAAGTAAAAATACAGGCAAAATTTTAGTATGGTGAAATGAGATGGAAGTGAATTTTCAGACTGCCTATTTTGAATCAGCGTTTGGCAGTGCAAAACAGCTGCCGAGTTCTGATATGCCGGAGATAATATTCTGCGGCCGGTCAAACGTCGGCAAATCATCGCTTATGAATAAGATACTTGGCCGGAAATCATTGGCAAAAGTAAGTTCGTCGCCGGGCAAGACTGCGACGGTGAATTTTTATCGTATTGGCGATATACGCCTTGTCGACCTTCCGGGATACGGGTATGCTAAAATATCCGGCAGTGAAAAGCAGCGCTTTGCAGATTTAATGGAAGGCTATTTCAGCCGTCCGCGCAATATTCCACTGGCGGTGCAGCTGGTTGATATGCGTCATCCGCCCAGCAAAGACGACATTAATATGCTTAATTTATATTTAGAGCTTAACATGCATTTTATTATTGCGCTTACAAAATCCGACAAATTAAAGCCGATGGCGCGCAAAGCACGGCTTGAGGAGCTTGAAAAGGAGCTGAGCTTTCTGCCCGTCGATACTGTAAAAATACCATTTTCGTCTGTGACCGGCGAAGGCGCGGAGGAAATAAAGAAAGAAATATTAAAATCATGCGGATTATAATTGCGGCAGATAGTTTTTATGCCTAATGCGATGTGCTGCATATGGGCTTTTGCGGATGTAATCTGCAGATGAAGGACTGAGGGTATGCCGACGCTTGGTGAGTTGCGTGGCAGCGCCCATTATTTAAAACGGGAGGATATATATGGTTTTTAACAAATATCTAACAGTAAATGAGCAAGGGCATCTCTGCCTTGAGGGGTGTGATACGACAGAATTGGCAAAAGAGTACGGCACACCGCTCTATGTGATGAGTGAGACGACTATACGCGACAACTGCCGTATGTTTACTAAGGCTTTTGAGGGATATAGCGGCGGCGGAATGCCGCTGTTTGCGAGCAAGTCGTTTATATGCCTTGAAATGTGCCGTATAGCGGCGCAGGAGGGACTGGGCCTTGATGTCGTTTCCGGCGGCGAGCTTTTTACGGCAATTAAAGCGGGCTTTCCAATGGACAGGGTATATTTCCACGGCAATAACAAGACGGAGCAGGAGCTTAAAATGGCGCTGCTCAACGATGTGCACTGCATTGTTCTGGACAATATAGATGAGCTTAATATGCTCTCGGCAATAGCGTCGGCAGAGGGAAAAACAGCGAGGGTGTCGTTTAGAATAAAGCCGGGCGTCGATGCGCATACGCATGAGTTTATACGCACAGGGCAGATAGATTCCAAGTTCGGATTTGCGCTGGAAACCGGCGAGGCTTTTGAGGCGGTAAAGACGGCGCTTAGCTGTGACAACATAGAGATAATCGGTTTCCATTGCCATATAGGCTCGCAGATTTTTGACACAGCGCCGTTTGAGCTTGCGGCGGAAAAAATGCTGAACTTTATACATGAAGTAAACTCAAAGTTTGGGATAGAAGTAAAGGTGCTCAATCTTGGCGGCGGTTTTGCAATAAAATATACCGAGAGCGACCCTGATTTTATATATGACAGCTTTGTAAAGAAGATACTGAATAGAATTGAGCAGTACTGCGGTGAAAACGGCATGATTTGTCCGCAGGTGCTGATAGAGCCCGGCCGTTCAATAACCGGCGCTGCTGGTATTACGCTTTATACGGTTGGTACGGTGAAAAATATACCCGGCATACGAAACTATGTGTCGATAGACGGTGGTATGTGCGATAATCCGCGCTACATTCTTTATAAGGCTGATTATACCGCCTGCGTAGCGTCAAAGGCGGATAAACCTAAGAATTTTGAAGCGACTATTGCCGGGCGCTGCTGTGAAACAGGCGACCTTATACAGGAAAACACGATGATACAGGAGCCAGAGCACGGTGATGTTTTGGCAGTGTTCTCCACCGGCGCATATAATTTCAGCATGGCGATGACATATAACCGTCTGCCGCGGCCGGCGGTTGTCATGGTAAATAATGGGGCATCTCGTGTGATTGTAGAACGCCAGACATATATGCAGTTAATAGAAAACGACATCTGATATATAATTCAATTGTAATAGATTTAATAAAAAATCGTCATTCAAGTTATTGGATGACGACTTTTTTATTAAGAGAATAATTATTAATTAAGTCATGCAAATAAGTCAAATCAAAAATAATTAAATTTTATAAAAAACTTATATTCTTGCGTAAAAGGAACATTTTTTATGCTTTTTAATATTATATATATAAAAGAGTATAAAACAAGAATATAGGAGGCTGCCAAATGGAAAATGAAGATGTACGTCTTAATAATATGAAAGAGATGTATCCAGAGCTGTATAATCTTGTTTATCCAAGCATATCAGAGCTTGTAAAGGAAGCAGACATAAGCAGAGAAATAAGCGGAGATATGCTCGAAAGCATGATAGACGAAGTGTTGTCAAGAAGTGGAATCATGAGAGTAGATAATGCAGCTGCATCGGCAAACAGATTTGACGACCGATTACGCGACCTTATAAGGATACTTATTTTGCGCGAGATATTTGGGCGCCGCCCCAACCCACCGCGTCCACGTCCGCCGCAACCGCCGCGACCGCCGCAGCCCGGCAATTCTCAACCATCTCGTCCACCGCAACAAAACCGTCCTAATATAGAGCCGCCGCAGCCAAGTCAGCCAAGTCGGCCGGTAGGAGAATCACGCCCGCCACAAGATAATTCCGAACCACAGCCTTCAGAGCCAAGCCGGCCGGACGCAGGCACGCCAATGCCGCCGCAAAATCAGACTGAATCGCCGCCAATGCGGCCGAATCGGCCGGGCGGAGATATGCCGCGGCCGCAGTCGTCAGCACCATCTCGGCTAAATCAGCAAGGACAGATGCAGCCGAACCGGCCAAGGCCGCAGCAGACAAACCAGCAGCGTCCGCAGAATCAGATAATGCCGGCGTCATACTCCAATCGGCATAGACTGCCGCCTAAAGCACCTAAAAATATAACGTGATAAAAAATAAATAGCAGGCATCGAAATGGTGCCCGCTATTTGTTTTATAATTTTCATTTAGACAATAAAAAAATTAATGTTAAAAAGGGTCCTAATATAGTTAAAAAGCATTGACTTATAAAATAAATCATACGCCAAATATGGAAAAGCAGCTGTGTGTCTGTTATAATAAATAATAACGGTTAAATAAAGAATATATATATTTAATATTTGACAAATTGGTAAAAGAAAGTAGAGATAAAAAATTTAATGCAGAAAAAAATAGAAAAGAATGCACTTATTGTAAGCTTCATAATGAATTTTATAATTGCATCGTCGGGAATATTCGTATATTTATTAACCGGACTTCAGGCGCTATTCTTAGATGGCGTTTTTTCTTTAATTGCTTTTATTTCAAATATATTAGCGACGGTAATTTCAAAAGTAAGCAGGCGAAAAACCAAGTCTTATCCCAACGGCCTGCATTTTTTAGAGCCTTTTTATGCAATTTTGAAGTCGTTGTTTATTTTGCTTTTACTTGGCACGTCACTTGCGGAAACGTCTAAAACGGCATATAATTACTTCTTTTACGGTACGGGAGAAATTATGAATATAGGTCCCGTGCTGCCGTACTCCATCGCAATGGTGATTTTATGCTTTGGACTGGGGCTTTTTAATAAATATCAGAATAAGAGGATAAATAACACAAGTACAATTTTGACGGCGGAAAGCAAGGGCAATTTTGTCGACGGTATACAGACGCTGGGCATAGGTATCGCGGCGGTACTTCTTTATTTTATAGATATAAATGGAAGCTTGGGCTTTCTGTGGTATACCGGCGACTTCTTTATTACAGCGGTATTAGTTATAATTTCTATTAAAGAGCCGATAACAGTTCTTATCAATTCATTTAGAGAAATATCTAAGGGCATTACGGCTGATAAAGATATTTTAAGCTTTATAAATGGCAAGGTGGAGGAGATTGTTCATCCAATAACAAAGGATATCTGCTGCGAAATTGTAAAAGTGGGAATGTATATAGACATAAAAATATATCTTAATGAAAACATTACGCAGGATATGTACTCTGAACTGATGAAAGCAAAGGAGAACATATACTCTGAAGTAAGCCAGAAATACGAAAATATAAATATTATATATGCTTTCTAAGCGATTGGTAAAGACATCACTGCAGTAAAACATGACTGATAAATTTTTAAAAGCCATAATGTCGCCGGCGTAGGTAGACATTATGGCTTTTTGTAGTGTAAAATTAGTGGCTAAGCCGGTGGTTCGGGAAATCCTATGGCGATAAGGCGACCATTCAGAGTGCGTCTGAACGACATAAATAGTCCGTCACACACGAAATAAATATGAAAAATGTGGGCGAAAATAGAAATATCGAAGCTGAGCCCTGGCGCCGCGGGTACTGCTTTGTCCAGATTAATGTGTACCGGCACATAGTCGTTTGCGGATGCGGCGTGCAAAATTGTCCGCCTTATATCGAAATGCACTGCGAAGCAATTGAAGGAGGAATTAAGCGAACAGCTGAGGATGATTGAACTCGGCTTACAGGCAGTAAGCAGCAGTCTGAGCGCGGCTGGCAGACCGTATTATGCGTTTTACACATCTGCGAGGAGCATATGGTTTTGCCCGCATAGTAAACAAACATCCATCGGATTTACCGGCGGATGTTTGTTTAATAATAAATTTTGATTTTCTTCTATAAGCTTCAGCTATGTGTAAAATTTATATTGCCTTGAGAAAATTTATTTTTTCCAATCCAAATTTAGAGCGCAATGGATTATTTTGCTCTTATGCGCCGAAAATTTGAGCAGATTTTATTAGCAACTTAATATTAAAACGAAATGATGCTGTCATCTAAGGTCTGGACGAAAAACTTGGCAAAATTTGGTGGAGATTATATTCTATTGTAAAAATCGTTTAAAAACCAGACATCGTTTAGCACAAATTCTTTTCCATTAAGATAATTAAGGCAGCCGGCATCGGATTTAAAGTTAAAGCGGAGTTTATAGGAGCAAAGCGCCTGACTTTTAAATCCGAGCTTTTTGTCTGCGGCGTTTTTGCCGTATTTTCCGTCTCCGAGCAGCGGGTGGCCAATGTGCGCCATATGCGCCCTTATCTGATGTGTGCGGCCGGTGAGCAATTCAATTTCCAAAAGTGAATAATTGCCTTTAGAGGAGATAAGGCTGTATTTAGTTTTAATTGTAAGGCCATCCTTTACCGGACTGTCGCTGATATATACGCGGTTTTCGCTGCTGTTTTTAATTAGATATGCCGTAAGCACCGCGCTGGCCGGAATTGGCGTACCGTGTACTATACATAAATAAAATTTGTCAATTTCTCGAAGCTTTATTTTTTCATTAAGTATGCGCAGCGCTTCTGCATTTTTGGCGGCGATTACAATGCCGCAGGTGTTGCGGTCAAGCCGATTGGCAAGTGCAGGAGCAAATTGATGTTCATCATCTGGATTATATTCGCCTTTTTCATATAGATAGCGCTTGAGCCGGTTTATAAGCGTGTCTATGCCGGAAGAAGCATCTGATGCAGAATATGAGCTTTTATCTGCGCCGGGTATATCCGGCCCTTCGGCATTTGGCGTACCTTGCCGGCTGTTTTTTCCGCCTTTGTCTGCATATGATGCATAATCTTTTCTGTCATCGCCGTCGTGCGAAAGCAGCCCCTGCTTTTTATTGAGCAAAACTATGTTTTCATCTTCGTAAATAATGTCAACATTGCCGCGTGCACTGAGAAAATCATTTTTAATGCCGACGCTGAAAAATTCATCGTTTATATAAAGCTGTATCACGTCGCCCTCTTTAAGCCGGTAGGATATATCGCCGCGCCCGCCGTTTACCTTAATGCGCTTTTTGCGCAGATATTTATACATAAGGCTGTCCGGAAGCAGCGGTACAGATTTTTTTATAAATTTGTCAAGGCGCATATCCGCGTCGTTTTTATTTATAATAAACTCTTTAATGGTGCATTTCTCCTTTTATTTCTCTAAACGATTTTACAAAATCTCTTGGCTAAATGTTATAATATTAATAAAATGTATTTTCAACAGAAAATTGAGTAAAATAAGCAGCTTTTTCAATCGTTGCTTGTTTGAAAGATATTATAAAACGCTTTATCCTATAGATGCAAACAAAATATGCAAAAGGGAGAAAGTTTATATGTTTAATATGGAGCATACCGGAATAGCAATATCAAAGGTGAGAAAGGCCAAGGGCCTGACGCAGATGGAGTTTGCCGATAAGCTTAATATCAGCTTTCAGGCGGTCAGCAACTGGGAGAGGGGAATATCCATGCCGGATATTTCAAAGCTGCCGGAAATAGCCGAAATACTGCAAATATCCATAGATGAGCTTTTGGGCAAAAAAGCGCCGCTTATAAACAGAATTATAAATGAAGGCGACGAATATTTGAAAAATAATGAAATAAATCAGGAGGAAGTAGCAGAGGCGGCGCCGCTGCTAAAGCCGGAACAGGTTGACAAAGCTTTTAAATCAAGTGCTTTATCTTCTAAAGTTTCTGAAATAGAAAACTTTCTTCCATTTTTAAGCACAGAAGCCTGCGACGAGCTGTTTAAAAAAAGCTGCGCAGAAAACGATTTGAGCACGGCAAACAAAATTGCACCATTTGCAAGCTATAAGGTTATTGATGAGGAGTTTTTTGAAAGAATAAGAACAGGAAAAAGTATAACCGGACTGCTGCCGTTTGTCAGCGACGAGACGCTGGAGCAGACAGCATGGGAGGCATATGAAATCCACGGAGTAAAAGCGGCTGAAAAATATTTTCCGTTTATACGCAGCTCTGCGCTTTCTGAGATTGCAGAAGCCGAATATAAGAAAAACGGACTCCATAATTTTGCATCAATAGCGCCGTTTTTGAGCAGCAAGGACCTAAACAATATCTTAAAAAAAGTGTTGGAATAATTTGAAGTTTAACATAAGTGCTTTAATTTTTCCTTACCCATTATATCAATGGCATATTTTTATTGACCTATAAAAGCAAAGCGTTAAAATTGCGCTTTGCTTTTTCTGCTTTTTCGTGATAATGCAGGATAAAAGTTAGGCAGAAGAAAAGCAAAACGTATGTTTGATAAAATGCCATTAGAAAAGCAACAGTCCTATTGCATGCCGAAAAAATTTAGTCGGCGGATGCTTTGCCGCTTGATATTAAAAAAGACTTTCTATGATGTTTCAAGCAATCATCTTAATTTGCTCATGACACGCTTAAAGGAAACATCCGCCCAAGATTTATGAGAGCAAAGCATAAGTCCTATATTGAGCATGCAAAACGGCAGCTATAATCAGCCGGGTTATATAAATTAAAATGATAAAAAACAGCCTTGGCGTTGTCAGCGCATTTGCGGGCAAGAATAGAATTTAACGGTTCTTTAGATGAGGTGTAGTGCTATTTTACATTGCCTGTACACAGCACGATTTGCATATTTATTTTAATATTATAACACTATTGCCTTTAATCCGCATTAAAAATATGAACTGATAAAAGGAAAAGCAAATTATTTTGTTTTTGTGAAATAAACAGCTTTAAAATGGGAGCAAAATGGTTTATAATGTATAAAACCATAGGAAGTCTGTGAAAGGATGATTGATTTGTTATCGAGAGAAAGAGTGCTGGAGATATTTAAAGAAGCGGGGGTATTGCAAACGGGGCATTTCCTCCTTACCTCAGGACGTCATTCGGATACATATTTACAGGTAGCGAAAATATTCAGGAACACAAAATACAGCAGCGAGCTGTGCGAGGATCTTGCCAATTCGTTTAAGGACGAAAAAATAGACGTTGTTATAGGTCCGGCAATCGGCGCCATACAAATGGCATATGAAGTTAGCCGATATTTGAACTGTGAAAACTTTTTTGCCGAGCGTGAAAACGGCAAGCTTACACTGCGCAGAGGATTTGCTATAGAGAAAGGCATGCGGGTTCTGGTGGTTGAGGATGTAGTGACGACCGGCGGTACGGTGCGCGAGGTAATAGATATTGTTAAGGAACAGGGCGGAATAGTTGCCGGTGTAGGACTTATAGTTGACAGGACAAACGGCAAAGTCGATTTTGGCGCACCGCTTAAATCGGTTATAGCCTTTTCCGACATTCAATCGTGGACTCCGGAGGAATGCCCGATATGTAAAGAAAAGGATATACCTCTGGTTAAGCCCGGCAGCAGGAAATAATAATGGCAGATAAAGTAGTGCATGATGGACATCGTCAAAGACTTAAGGACAGATTTTTAAAAGAAGGAATAGACAATTTTGAAGATCATAATATTTTAGAATTGCTGCTGTTTTTCGGAATACCACGAAAAGATACAAATGCGCTTGCGCACAGTCTTATGCAGGAATTCGGAAGTTTATCCAGTGTATTCGAGGCTCCGTTTGAAGAATTGTGCAAGGTAAAGGGTATTACTCAAAATGCTGCATTTTTAATCAGCATGGTACCTCAGCTGAGCCGAAAATATTTAGACGACAAATATAAGACGGGTCAGGTGCTTAATTCGACCGAAAAAGTCGGCAAGTTTTTGCTGCATAAATACATCGGTCGGAAAGATGAAATGGTTTCAATGATTTGCATGGATAATAAATGCAGAGTGCTTAACTGGAGTATTGTATCTGAGGGCAGCGTAAATGCTGCGGAGGTAAGCATAAGAAAAATAGTGCAGAACGCTTTGACGCAAAATTCGTCAAACGTTATTATAGCGCATAATCATCCTAACGGATTGGCAATACCGTCGTCGCAGGATATAAAGACGACTGAAAGAATTAAATCGGCGTTGGCGGCGGTCGGGATAAATTTGCTTGACCACATAATAATTGCAGATGATGATTTTATATCGATATCTGATTCTGAAAATGCAAATCTCGTTACAACGTTGGGGTAAAAATTGTCTCATCGGCAAAGGCTGCAAAATTGATTAAATTAAATATATTTATTTAAGAGTGTTTTGGGGGTATATATGAAAAAGATAAGTATATTATTGTGTATATGCATTTTGGCGACTATGGCTTTTACTGGATGCAAAAAATCTGATGTAACAGATATAAACAGCGGAGTCCTGCTTTATTTCTGGCATAACGACTATGCCGGCAGCACATATAGGGAATTTAGCGATGAAGATTTAAAAGAGCTTACGTCAATTAACAATGAATTTATAATGATTCCCATAGTTAATGTGAACTATTATGTAGATGAAAACGGCGTTACTCAGGAAATAATAAGCATGGACGATATAAATTCATTAACGCTTGACGATATATCGTGGACTAATGAGTATAATCTCGAGCAGACAAAGAAAGAATATATTAACTTATATAATCAACTGGCGAGCAAAAAATATACGCTTAATGATTATGTCGATGAGGCAGTTGCATTTGCTCAGAGAATTGTTTCCATAAAGCCTGATGTAAGACTGTGGTTCTCTGTACCTGTCACGGCAATGCACGCCTTATCAGATTTGCAGGGTCCAATATGGAATCAATATGTTATAGATGCATTTAAGGATAAGGTCGGAAGTGAAATATGGGACAATAATATAATGGGATTATATTTTGCGCAGGAGGATGCATATCCTGGCTTTACAAAGTTTAATCCTGACAACCCGGAAAATGACTTTGACAACCAGGTAGTTATGGCAATGCATGATGTATCGGACAAAATTCACAGCTATGACAAAAGCATGGTATGGATACCATACTGCATTGAATCAGATGGCTTTGGCTGGGAGGTATACAGAAGAATAGGGTATATTGCCAATACGACTGACATTTTTGACGCCGTTACTATACAGCCTAAAATATATTTTGGGCAGAATACCGCTGACGACATCGGCTTTTTAAAAGAGTCGTTGGATAAAGGCGCTTTTATTGACCCGGAAACTGGTGAAATTGTGGGAGAAAAGAAAACATCGTCTACCAGAATAGGCATAGAAATAGAATTAGATGCAAGGATGCTGAGGGACGACGATTATAAAGAAAGATTTAATAATCAGTTTGACTTTTTCAAGCCGTATGTTGGAAAAATTCCATTTACATTTTATGCAGGTGCTCCAGAGGACCTCATGAGGTTAACTGATTATATAGACGAGTTTCTATCGGTGAATGAAACAACATCGTCTGCCGTTTCTGCCGAATAGATTTGACATTATTAGTACTTATAAAATAGTGAGTTGGTTTGGCAAAGGCTTGCATTATGTATCACTCTTTTATTGCTAATAGAAATTAATCTTTTTTAAATTGGCTTTCTATCCGCCGGAAAAATTCCGGCGGATTTTTTATATTGTCAGAATTTCGAGTCATTTTTAGTAAAGACGCCTGAAAGGGAATAGAAAAATCCATAAAAAGTTTAATGGGCAAATAAGAGATTTTTAAAGTCGTATTTTAAAACGCAGCCTTAAATATAAAACATCTGATGTTTTATGAATGAGCCGTCCATTTTTTGCATATATATTACAAGGATTTTAGGCCGCAGACAAATTTGCGGAGCAAAAACATATACAGAGAGATGGCGGTAAATATGTTAAAGAAAATATTGGCGGTATTTATGTGCTGCACACTGCTTGTCCCGATAGTGGCAATGGCAGATACAGCAGAAATTCCATCAGAGAATATTACTACCGAATATTTAAGCGACGATTTGCTTGAACCATATTCCGATGCATCAGCTGAGGCAGAAACGGTGCTTGATCTAAATGCAAAGTCTGCCGTGCTTATGGAGAAGTCAACGGGAAGAGTGCTGTATGAGCAGAATCCGCATGAGCGGCTCGCTCCCGCATCGATTACAAAGATTATGAGCTTGCTGCTGATAATGGAAGCATTAGATTCCGGCAAGATTACGCTTGACGACACGGTGAGCGCAAGCGAGCACGCTGTCAGCATGGGCGGCTCGCAAATATGGCTGGAAGTAGGAGAAACTATGACGGTCAATGAGTTGCTCAAAGCGGTGGCAATAGGCTCTGCAAACGATGCGACGGTAGCGCTCGGAGAGCATATAGCCGGCAGCGAAGAGGCGTTTGTAAATATGATGAATGAACGCGCTGCACAGCTTGGCATGGAAAATACGCACTTTGTAAATTGCACGGGACTCGACGCAGAAAATCATTACACATCTGCATATGACGTGGCGCTTATGTCGCGCCAGCTTATAGGTCACGATCTTATAAAGCAGTATTCATCAGTATGGATGGACAGCTTAAGAGAAGGCGAAACACAGCTTGTGAATACAAATAAATTAGTAAGATTTTATGAGGGCGCAACAGGACTTAAAACGGGAACCACCGATGAGGCAGGGTATTGCCTATCTGCAACGGCCGAACGGGACGGCATGGAGCTTATAGCTGTTGTAATGGGAAGCGACTCGGGAAACAACAGATTTAATTCAGCGAGAAAGCTCTTAGATCATGGATTTGCCAATTATGTGAAAGTAAGTCCAGAAGTCGATATGAGCGAAATACCGCCTATAAGGGTAACTGGAGGCGTAGAAGATTCAATTACATTCAATGAAATAAATCTTGGGCCGGTACTTATAACAAAGGGCAAAGAAAAGTCAGTGACAGCGAAAATAGATGTGCCTGAAAGCGTAGAAGCGCCTATAACCGCTGGCCAGCAGATAGGATTAATTTCCGTCATGCAGGACGATGAGGTATTAACACAGATTCCTATAACCGCCGCAATGGATGTAGAAAAAATGACATTTGGCAACGCTTTGTGGATACTTCTCCAGAAACTGTTTGGCGCATAAAGTCAATAATTATAATTATCGAGCCGTCATACTTTGATAGTGTGACGGCTTTAAAAGGAAAATATGTTCTAAACAGTTCTGCTGACAGTAAATAAAAATAATAAATAAGTTTTTATAGTCCCATGCATTTGCATGGGACTGTTATTTTTGAAAAACAGCCGTCAAGAAAATAAAAATGTTTTTATTAGATTAAAAAATTGTGGCAAATATTTTTCATATATAACATCGGCCAATGCTTTTTATCTGCCAGATGATTAATAGACGTGTAAAAATATAACCGTATTTTATTTATGTGAATTAACAAAATTTTATATTGAATAAATTAAATATGGCTTAGTACTCAACTAAAGTCAACGTCTATAAGCATTTGCTAACTAATTTCTATAAATTGAAAATAAAAAACAAATATGATAAAATAATAATATACAATTTTTTAGAGGTATATTATGGCCTATAAAGTAATTAAATTAGGATTGCTGCTGTTTATAATTGTTATTTTATATTTATTTCCTGGCTGCTCTGAAAAAATGAATACATTTGAAAAGAATGGAATGGCGATTACGCTTACAAATGATTATCAAGAAAAGCCAAAGGAAAATACAACGGCTTATTACGAATCTTCAAAAGCAGCTGTAATAGCTGAAAAAGATGATTTTGCATCAATAAATGATTCAGGCATGTCATCTGATATAAGCTCCGCTGAATATGCTGAATTAATAATAGAATCAAGCGGACTTGATACGCCGGTTTTAGAAGAAAATGGATTAACTTATTTTGAATACAGTATGGATACAGACTTTGGCAGTTTTAAATATCTTGCGAGTGTTTATAAAAGCTCTGATGCTTTTTGGTTAATACAATTTTCATGCCAAACTGATATTTATGACAGTATGAGAAGCGAATTTTTTACTTTTGCACAGTCGGTAAAGGTTTAATAAATAGACTGTTTGATAAAGTACCTGCAGTACAATTTTAAATTATAGCAGTTGTCAAATTTTTATAAAAATTTAAAATCAAGAACGGCACAGTATTTTACTGTGCCGTTCTTTCTTACATATTATATTATGTTTATATTTAAATAATTATTTTATGATACTTTCAGCCTTAGTCTAAGCTTATCTGCAATCATAGCGATAAATTCGCTGTTTGTAGGCTTGCCCCTGCCGTTATTAATAGTATATCCAAAATAAGAATTAAGTATATCAACATTTCCGCGGTCCCACGCAACCTCGATTGCATGTCTTATAGCGCGCTCCACCCGTGATGATGTAGTATTATACATTTTTGCTACCGTCGGATAAAGCTGCTTGGTTATTGAATTAATCATCTTATTGTCCTTTATGCACAAGCTTATCGCATCTCTAAGATAATTATATCCCTTTATGTGTGCTGGCACGCCAATATCATGAAGAATATTTGTTATCATTATCATGATATCTACTTTTTCATCTGTGCTTTTTATTTCTTTCTTTTGCGTGTTAGGTACACCAATTTTTGACCAATCGGTTATCTGCATTATGCGCTCTGCGAAAACATTGATATCAAACGGCTTTATAAAATAGTAGCTGGCACCTGCCTTTATACACTCTTCTTCAAGCTTAGGATTATCTATACTTGCTATAATCATAACCTGTGGTTTTGGAGTTATTTCGCTATCACTGAATATTTCATCCAGAACACCAAGCGCATCTACATTGGACATGAATACATCTGTAAGCACCACATCAGGTTTTTCTTCTTTCACAATTTTAAGAAGCATACGTCCGTCTTTTGGTACACGTATTACTTCCATTCCGCTGCTTCTGAGTGAATTCGAGCAAGCCTGTGCAAATTCCGTAGAATCATCCGCAATTACTACTTTTAATTGATTTTTCATTTTTAACCTCCACAATTTGTATATTCAACGTCCATATATTACCATATATTGGAAATAAAATCAATAATTTCCAGAGAATTTTTTTGATATTTTTTATTTTTCATTTGATGATAGTGTAGTTTCGGCTTCTTTTGCAGTTTTATACATATTTTCGGCAAATATCCCATAGCCTTTTGTCGGATCATTGACAAATACATGGGTAACTGCACCCACCAGTTTCCCATTTTGAATTATAGGACTGCCGCTCATTCCCTGAATTATACCTCCTGTTTTTTCCAAAAGTTCTTCATCCGTTATTTTTATCACTATATTCTGAGTAGGGCTGTCATCATTATAATACACCTTTTCTATCGTACAGTCAAAATATTCTGCTCCACTTTCGTTATCAAGTGTAGAAATTATCTGTGCCGCGCCCTTTTCGATATCCTGCTTTAGAGCTATTTCTACTGTTTCCATATCTTTTATTTCATTTAAAACGCCGTAGACTCCGGTTTCACAATTTTGAATAAGGCGGCCGAGACTTACGCTGCTTTTAAATTTTCCTCTTATTTCGCCGGGATCACCGCTAACGCCTTTAGTAATACCTAAAATTTCGGCCTCAACCATTTCGCCTGACATTATAGGAAGCATTTCGCCGGTATCTACATCACATATTGCATGTCCGAGACCAGCCGCCAGTCCTGTTTCAGGATCATAAAAGGTCAGAGTGCCTATACCTGCAGAGCTGTCTCTTACCCAAAGCCCCATTTTATATACTCCGTCTGATTCTTCCTTAGCCGGAGTTATCTCCACTTCAAACGACATGTTCTTTCGCCGAATTTCTGCCTTTACTTTTTCTCCGCCGCAGTTTTCTATGGCTTTCGCTACATCCTCGCTGCTGTTTACCTTTTCTGAGTTCATTGATACAATAACATCGCCTATTTTGATGCCGGCGTTCTCAGCAGGATTTACTAGTCCATTTGCGGTGGCTACGTCCGTCATTCCTACGACAAGTACGCCGTCGGTAAATATTTTAAGCCCGAACAGCGTGCCGCACGGAACAACATACTGCTTTTCTACAACATCTACATTAACAGATTTAATAGGTATAATGCCGAAAAGCCTTATACTTGAGCTGTAGGATTTAGCTGA
The DNA here is from genome assembly GCA_030842085.1 of Bacillota bacterium. GTDB lineage: Bacteria > Bacillota > Clostridia > Oscillospirales > Acutalibacteraceae > Timburyella. The sequence goes on from JAUUSE010000014.1 coordinate 26,601, forward strand.
GCTTAGTACGCTGTCAACCTCCATTGCCTTTTCGTCGGCAAGGCTTTCGGATGTTTTAAGCACATTATTAATTTCAAATTTTTCGCCTCTTATAACAGAAAAGGTGTCGGAAATATTTTGCCCCATTATCGACGACACTGTAAGTATAGCAGCAGAAATCATCGCCGCTGCCGACAGAGCAATTTTTGACTTTAACCTTTCTGTCTTTTTTATTTTATTATAAAACATAAATTTATCTCCTTAGCTTATAAATAAAAAACTTACATTTGAATAAATGCAAGTCCATATAAAACATTTATCAATATTAATATTTGCTTATTTTTAATCTGTATTAAGGCAATAATAATCTTAAACGGTTATTTTTTTCGTGAATACATGTAAAATCCGCTTTGCTTAGCTTTTGATTACATTATTTGTAAGTTTATTTTTCTATAAAAATCTTGCTAAAGTAAATATTATAAGCTCGCCCAAAATATTGAGTGATTTATTTCTGCGTTTATGTTATAATGTCCTAAAAGTCGGAATTTGAGATTTTTTAATTTATAATTTTATTTTTAACAAAAGTTTTAATTAATGCGAATGCGGCGTTAAAATGCAAATTAATAAAGGGGCGTGCTTTTATTTATGGAAGAAAAAGCAATAAACAGGCGATTTAGCAGCGCGATTATTTATGGAGCGAGCGCGCTTATTCTATTATTTGTATATCTTTTTATTAATACTACAGCGGAAGATTTTAGTCTGAGAAATGTGCAATATGTATGCATAGCTCTTATTTACAGTCTTGCCGTATTTGCCGCCGCTGCTTTTTATTATAAAAAAATAAGCATCCGGCATGTTTTGCTGATAATTTTGCTTATAGGTCTTATACTTAGGATTTATTATGTGCTCTGTACGCCGTATAATGTGCGCCAGCACGATTTTTACGAATTAGGCGATAAGGGTCATTATGAGTATATATATAAAATATTTACCGATTGGCAGCTGCCGGATAATTTCGGAAATCAGTTTTATCATCCGCCGCTGCATCACTTTTTGGCGGCCTGCATGCTTAAAATTTCTCAGATTATAGGCTTCGGGCTTGAGCGTTCTTACGAGGGGCTGCAGCTGCTGACGGCTTTTTATTCATTTGTGATTATGGTCGTGGCCTGCAAAATTTTTTATGAGATAGGGCTTAAAGGCCGTGCGCTGATTCTAACTGCGGGAATAATGGCGGTTCATCCAACGTTTCTTATATTAGGCGGAAGCCTTAATAATGATGTCTTGTCTATAATGTTTATTGCAATAGCCATTCTTTATTGCATAAAGTGGTATAAAAATCCTAATTTTAAAAATATAATACCAATAGCTTTGTCAATAGGTCTCGGCATGATGACAAAGTTATCGGTTGGTACCATCGCCCTTATAGTAGGCCCTGTTTTTCTTATAAAATGGCTCAGTCAGCCGAAATTTTACAAGCAGGGAAGATTTTATGCACAGTTTGCCGTCTTTGCCGTTATCTGTCTGCCGCTGGCGCTGTGGCACCCGATATACAATTATATAAGGCTTGAGCAGCCTATTGGCTATGTGCCTTTAGTGGGACTGCCAAATTTAACCGAGAGCCACAGCCTACTTGAGAGATTTTTCTTTATTGATTTTAAAGAGCTGACGTCGAATACCTACTGCCTGCCGTGGGAGAATTATAATCTGCCGGCATATACTATAAAATGCTCAATGTTCGGCGAATTTTCTTTCTCGGATGAATTTAATTTCCAGGCGGGGCTGCTGCTTTTATTTAATATAATAGTGATTATTGCATCTCTTGCAGCTATGATATATGTCCTTATAAAAGACAAAGACAAAAACAGGCGCTTCTTTAACTGGATGATGTTTGCGATGTGGGTAATACAAATTTTATCATTTGTTTATTTTAACATCAAATATCCGTTTGGCTGCACAATGGATTTCAGGTATATTGTTCCGACGCTGCTCAGCGGTGCATATTTCCTTGCGCGCGGACTGCAGTTGTGCAACGGCGGACGTGTTAAGCAGTTTATTAGGAATTTTGTTCTGTCGTCGACTATGCTATTTATTATTACTTCTGTGTGGTTCTATACATTAATCTATTAATTCACAAGCGGCGCAATATTATAAGACGGCAGCGCAGACGATAAATTTTATAAAAAATCCGGCGTCTAACAGGCTTTAAGATAAGAAATTTTGCGCGGGCGGCGTATAAATGCTGCCTTGCCGGATTTCCTAAATCTATGCTTTTAAATAGGCGTCGGCATTTATTATATAAATAATGAGGCAAGAGTATGCAATATTTTTATATTGAAAAGTATGCTTAACGGCCAACTACAGAGGCTTTTTTATTATTATAAGAATTTATTCACATTGACTTTATTATACATATATTGTAAAATTATTCTAATATGAAGCTTTAGTAATTATAAATAGAAAAATTCGGAGGTGCAGGTGTTTGAAGCCGATATATAAAAGGCTGCTGATAAAGCTCAGCGGCGAAGCCCTTGCAGGAAATAAGGGATTTGGAATAGATATGGAAAAGGTAAACAATATATCGGAAAATATAAAGATATGCTCTGATATGGGCGCCGAGATAGGCATAGTAGTCGGCGGCGGAAATTTTTGGCGCGGCAGGACGAGCGAGAACATGGACCGCACGAGAGCAGATCATATGGGAATGCTTGCGACGGTAATAAACTCGCTGGCGCTGGCTGATGCTCTTGAGCGCGTGGGCCTTGACGTAAGAGTTCAGACGGCTATATCAATGCGCGAGATTGCCGAGCCTTATATACGCAATAGGGCAGTGCGTCATTTGGAAAAGGGAAGAGTGGTTATATTCGGCTGCGGCACCGGAAATCCGTTTTTCTCAACCGACACGGCTGCAGCGCTGAGGGCTGCGGAAATTGACGCTGAGATATTTTTTAAATGTACAAATGTGGATGGCGTATATACCGGCGATCCGAAAAGAGATGCAGACGCCAAAAAATATGATGAGCTTTCTTTTCTCGATGTACTTAACAACGGCCTGCAGGTAATGGATTCTACGGCCGCCTCTCTTTGCATGGACAACAACATACCTATTTTGGTGTTTAACCTTGACAACCCCGAAAATATAGTAAAAGCCTTATGCGGTGAAAATATAGGTACGATAGTAAAATAAAAATTTTTAATGGAGATGATATTATGGACGCAATGATAAACAGCATGAAAGAAAAAATGGAAAAAACCGTCGACGTGCTCCACAGTGAATATGCTACTATGCGTGCAGGTCGTGCAAATCCTGCTATACTTGAAAAAATTACCGTTGACTATTATGGTGTTCCGACGCCTATAAATCAGATGGCGGCTATTTCTGTTTCTGAAGCGAGAATATTAGTTATACAGCCGTGGGACGTGTCTACTCTTAAAGATATTGAGAAGGCTATAAATGCCTCTGATATAGGAATAAATCCGCAAAACGATGGTAAGGTAATTAGGCTTATATTCCCGCCGCTCACTGAAGAGCGCCGCAGAGATCTTACCAAAGATATCCACAAAAAGGCGGAAGAAGCTAAAGTGGCAGTTCGCTCTATTAGGCGCGACTGCATAGAGAAGTTTAAGTCAATGAAGAAAAGTTCCGAGATAACCGAAGATGATTTAAGCTTTTATGAAAAGCAGGTTCAGGAGGAGACCGACAAGTTCTGCAAGGAAATCGACGCCCTTTCGGCCGATAAGGAAAAGGAAATCATGGAGATATAATTATCCTCCTTGTGATATATATTTTTATTTTCCGTCAATAATATCATTGAAGCCGAATTACGGAGGGATTTACTCTGCTTTTTAATAAGAAAAAGTCGGATATAAATCTGCCGACATCTATAGGAATTATAATGGACGGCAACGGACGCTGGGCGAAAAGGCGCGGGCTTCCGCGCTCTGCCGGACATTCTGCCGGCGCGCGCACCTTTAAGACAATTGCCCGCTATGCCAATAAAATCGGCATAAAATATATGACGGTTTACGCATTTTCTACCGAAAACTGGTCGCGGCCCAAGGATGAGGTTGATAATATATTAGAGCTTTTAAAGCAATATTTAAGGGACGCGTCTAATTTTAAGGATGAAAATATTAAAGTCAAATTTATAGGCGATTTTAGTGAGCCGCATTTAGATGATGAGATATTAAAGCTTATAGCGGATGCTGAAAAAAGCTCCGAGAATGCTACGGGCATGCATCTTAACATAGCGCTTAACTACGGCGGACGGCAGGAAATTACAGAGGCTGTTAAGGAAATTGCTGCAAAGGCGGCCGATAAAGAAATCTGCGCAGACGATATCACGGAGCAAGTCATTGCCGACAACCTTTATACGAGCGGACAGCCTTACCCGGACCTTATTATACGGCCGATCGGCGAGTATAGGCTTTCAAACTTTTTAATATGGCAGTCGGCCTATGCTGAGTTTTGGTTTTCCGACGTTTTGTGGCCCGACTTTAAGCCAAAGCATCTGGACAAAGCTATTGAAGATTATTCCCAGAGAAATAGGCGCTTTGGCGGAATATGATGTGTTAACTTTTGCTGTATTGCAATTTTATTGATGAATTCAAAAATGTTTAAAATCCTTTAAAATAGCGTATAGCTGATAACTATAGAAAGGGAACTTGAATGAAAAAGAGATTAATTACCGCCGCAGTAGGTATAGCATTTTTTATTGTAATTTTATTCTTTTCTGGCGGAATAGTGCTTAATATAGCTGTCAGCATACTCAGTGTTATTGCTATTTGGGAAATTTTTGTCGCTACAAAATATATAAACAACATACCGCTCCTTGTTGTAAACATGGTGTTTGCGTTTGCTGTGCCGTTTTTCCGCACGCCTTACTCTAATAATGTTAGTAAGGTGTGCATTTTGCTGTTTATAATAGCTCTGTTTGTTATTATGCTAAAGCAGAAAGTGAAAATTGAGCAAATAGGCTTAGTATTCATGCTTAATACTGTTATTTCCTTTGCTTTTTCCAGCATTATTTATTTAAGAGATTTACCAGAGAGCCCGGTATATCATCTTCAGCCGATAGACGGCGCATTCTTTATAGTATTCGCAGTTGGCGGTGCGTGGATTACTGATGCCGGCGCTTATTTTGTCGGACGTTTTCTTGGTAAGCATAAAATGGCGCCGACGATAAGTCCGCATAAGACATGGGAAGGCGCCGCCGGCGGAATAATAATTAATGTTATAGGGCTTGTTATTATATCGTGGGTATATAGCTTCTTTTATCTTAAAGATACGGGGCACATAAATTATATTGCGGTAGTTATTTACGGCGTGCTGTGCGCAGTGGCTGCCATAGTAGGCGATTTGGCAATGTCTTTTATAAAGCGCTCCTGCAATATAAAGGACTTTGGAAATATAATGCCGGGTCACGGCGGCGTGCTGGACAGGTTCGACAGCCTATTGCTTGTAGCTCCGCTGCTTTATGTCATGCTGCCGCTGCTGCCGATTGTTATTAGATAATTTAGCATCAAAAGCCCGCATGACTACGAGAAAGGGAAACCTCAGCGATAGTAGTTGTTATAGTTATAATGTGCAGTGAAACAGGCGGCAGTAGGGAGATAATATTAAATGTTTTATCATGCTTCTCCGGTAAAGGGGCTGAAGCTTTTAACACCGCATGTATCAAATCACGGCCGGCCGCTTGTTTATATGTCGTCAAAGCGTGAAAATGTGCTTGTTTATCTCAGCAATGCGGTAGAAAAATTTTGCAGAGAAGCCGGATTAGTATATTCCGGCGCTTATTATAAATGGGCGAGCTACGGCTTTAACAGCGACGGTATACTTGTATTAGAGGAATATTATTTAAACGCGACGGCCGATACTTATAAAGGAGTATCGGGCTTTATATATACTGCTGATAAGCTGGAAAACTATACTAACCAGGCGGATATTCCCTTTGCTGTAATCTCTGAAAGCCCAGTCAAAGTTACCGGGTGCGAAGAAGTGCCGGACGCATACGACGCTATAATGGACGCCGCTGAAAACGGCAGTATTATTGTAAAAAGCTTTGAGCAAAACAGTAAGGATAAACTTTTATGGATTAAGCGTATTGTTTCGGCGGAGTATGAAAAGGCAAAGGCACATCCTGAATATCGAGCGTTTTTAAGAGCAAAATTTCCGTTTTGCGCGCAGTAAGGATTTTTTTACCTGGTAATACTTTCGAAGTATATTTTTTGTTGCATACGATACATAAAAACAGTCATTCTAAAATAATTCTGATGAAAATATCAGATAGAATTTAGGCGGGCATGAAAATGAAAAATGTTATAGTTTTGGGCTCAACAGGTTCAATAGGCAGGCAGACGCTGAGCGTATGCAGAAATCTTGGCTATAGAGTAACGGCTATAGCCGCCGGCAGCAATATTGAGCTTATGGAGCAGCAGATAAGAGAATTTAATCCATTACTGGCCGCCGTTGCTGATAAAAGCAAAGCGGCTGAGCTGAAAGTTAGGGTAGCCGATACTGATACAAAGGTGCTGTCAGGCGAGGACGGCATATGTGAAGCAGCCGTATGCAAGCAGGGCGACATTGTTCTCAGCGCTATAGTAGGAATTGCCGGGCTGAGGCCGACGGCGGAGGCGATTAAGTGCAAAAAGGACATAGCGCTGGCAAACAAAGAGACTTTGGTTACTGCCGGACATATAATAATGCCCATGGCAAAAGAATATGGCGTGAAAATCCTGCCGGTGGACAGCGAACACTCGGCGGTTTTTCAGTCTTTGGCTGGAAATGAGAATAATAAAATTAAATCTATTATATTAACTGCGTCCGGCGGGCCGTTTTTTGGATACAGCAAAGAGCAGCTTAGAGATGTAACCGTTTCTCAGGCGCTTAAGCATCCCAGCTGGAGTATGGGTGCAAAAATCACGATAGATTCTGCCACAATGATGAATAAGGGACTGGAAATAATAGAGGCAGCGCATCTGTTCAACATAGGCGTCGATGATATACAGGTGGTAATACACCGCGAGAGCATACTGCATTCGGCGGTGGAGTATGAAGATAATTCAGTCATAGGCCAAATGGGTGCGCCGGATATGCGCACGGCTATTCAATATGCTTTTACATATCCTAAAAGATGTGCATCAGAAGTTAAGAGATTAAATTTTGCAGAGCTTGGCAAAATGACATTTTATGCTCCTGATGATACGGTATTTCCCGCAATGTCTTTATGCAGAGCGGCCTTTAAGCGCGGGGGCAATGCTCCGGCAGTTCTTAATGGAGCAAATGAGGCTGCGGTGGGACTTTTCTTAAACGGAAAAATAGGATTTACAGATATTACTGAAGCTGTTAAAGGCGCGATAGATAATATAAATTTAAAAAATGCAGATACTATAGAGGCCGTGCTTGAAGCCGATAAAGAGGCACGCAGTTATGTATCAAATTTGGGGTAATTTTTTCTGTTTTCGATTATAGATTTTTTAGTACGTAATAGATATCAAAAAAATCAAATAGAAAATCGGCAGATTTACAGATGTACGGCGTCTTGATTGCCGGCCAGCGCAGAATTATAAGATAAGACGGCGTATTGTCAGCTTATTACCAAACTATTATTGTTTTAAAATATAAAAATTAATAGTATATTTATTAATAAGATAAATTTAGCGTTTAAAATTAAACGGGACAATAGTAATATGTAATTGAAATCGTATAGAGGTGGTAATTATCGGAATGCTTGCTACTATAGCGTCTGTATGGTCGTCGGTATGGCCAATATTAGTCGCTATTGCTATATTTTTATTTTTTATACTTATACATGAATTTGGCCACTTCTTGGCGGCGAAGCTTATGGGAGTAAGGGTAAATGAATTTGCAATAGGCTTTGGTCCAAAAATGTTTTCTTTCGGCAAGGGTGAAACCAAGTATTCGGTAAGGTGGATTCCTCTCGGCGGCTACTGTGCTATGGAGGGCGAGGACGACGACAGCGAGGACGACAAGGCGTTTGGCAAAAAGCCGGTTTGGCGACGAATTATAATTGTTGTTGCCGGCGCGCTTTTTAATATTTTACTGGGATTTCTTATTGTTGTTATAATGACAGCTTTTACTCCTGTAATTGGAACGACGACGGTTGAGCAGTTTAATGAAGGCGCTGTCAGCCCGTCTTATGGACTAAAAGAGGGAGACAAGATTGTATCGGTAAACGGCAAAAGCGTTTTTGTGACGGATGATATAACATATTACGCCGCTTCCTCCACCGACGGAAATGTAAAAATGCAGGTCAAAAGAGACGGTGAAGTAATTGACTTGGATATACATTTCGGCGCTGAAAACAATTACCCAAATTTAGACTTTAAGGTAGCTCGCGCTGAAAAAAATATCGGCACGGTGATATCATATTCTTTTTGGGACAGCATATCGATGATGAGGATGATATATTCATCAATCGGCGGAATGCTGACGGGTCAGTATGGACTCGACGATATGGCGGGTCCGGTAGGCATGGTGCAGCAGGTTTCGCAAGCCGCAAAGTACGGACTTGATACATTTTTATGGATAGCCGCGCTGATAACAATAAATTTGGGAATATTCAATTTATTGCCCATTCCCGGACTCGACGGCGGCCGTCTTCTTTTCCTTATAATTGAGGGTATTGCACGCAGGCCGGTACCAAAAAAATACGAAGCATATATACATTTGGCGGGTATAGCACTTTTGCTGCTGCTTTCTGTAGTGCTTATTTTCCACGACTTTTTCAGAATATTTACCGGCGGATAGGTTTACGTAATGCTTGTAAATCTTTAGTGTGATGCTATAAATAGACTTTAAAATAAGCATAACAGTTTAAAGAAACAATTTAACATCGATAAATTATATCAGCCGGCGCTTTTTTCAATAGCGCCGGCTGATATTAAAGGGCAGCGGTGTTTACATAACTTTAAATATGTTATTGATTAATTGTGCTAAAATTTTAAATATAATTTACATAAAATAAATAAAACACAAAATATCAATGCTTATATATGCTTTAATATTCTGAATTTATTTTAATTACTAACTAAAATTATAAGTCTACATAATTATATATATATGAGCGATTTATCGGAGGAAAAGCGAAATATGGGTATACATAAAACAAAACAAGTTATGGTCGGAAATATAGCGATAGGCGGCGGAGCCGACATATCTATACAGTCGATGCTAAATGCACCTCCTGATGATACTTATGCAAATGTCTTTCAGGCAATGCAGCTTGAGACAGCAGGCTGCGAGATTATAAGAACGGCTGTGCCAAATATGGATGCAGTTAACATAATATATAAATTAAAAGAAAAAACAAAGATGCCGGTGGTGGCTGATATTCATTTTGATTATCGGCTGGCGCTTGCGGCCGTCGATGCCGGCGCTGATAAAATAAGGATAAATCCGGGGAATATAGGAAGCAGGGAGAACGTTGAAAAAGTAGCGAATGCCTGCAAAGAAAGGGGCCTGCCAATAAGAATAGGAGTTAATGCCGGCTCGCTTGAGAAGCATTTGCTGAAAAAATATGGGACACCGTGTGTAGACGCCTTGGTGGAAAGTGCTTTATATAACATTTCCCTGCTTGAAGAGTTTGAATTTTACGATATAATAGTATCTATAAAGTCGTCGGATGTGCCGACTATGTTTGAGGCATACAAAAAGCTGAGCAGCAAATGTGATTATCCTCTGCATTTAGGCGTGACAGAGGCGGGCACAAAGCACATGGGTGTTATAAAATCCGCTGCCGGAATAGGCGGACTGCTGCTTAATGGAATAGGCGACACAATACGGGTATCGCTTACCGACGACCCTGTTGAAGAGATATATGCGGCGCGGGATATACTAAAAGCCGTCGGCAAGAGAAGGGGTGGGCCCATGCTTATCTCCTGTCCGACCTGCGGCCGCACTAAAATTGATTTGATATCTCTTGCAAAAGAGGTGGAGCAGCGGCTGGAGGGTTGTACAAAAGACATAACCGTTGCGGTTATGGGCTGCGAGGTAAACGGTCCCGGCGAGGCGTCGCATGCGGACATAGGAATAGCCGGCGGAAAAGACTGCGGAGTGCTAATTAAAAAGGGAGAAATACTGCGCCGCGTTTCGCAGGAGCGGCTTGTGGATGAGCTTATGGCGGAAATTGATAAAATGTAAATGGACATACATTAAAAATGTTTGATTTGCGGAGAAAGTAATGGAGAGTAAAAAGTTTACAGATTTATTTGGAGAATACATATCTAAAGAAAGCAAAGAGGTGCTGGGTTTAGCCGATATAACGGCCTGCTCGCTTAATAAAAGCGAGAGAGGCCTTAAAATCATGCTGTCCGGCAAAACAATTATTGCTCCAAATATTTTGCATGAGGTAAAGACGTCGCTTATAAAAAACTTAGGTCTTAAAAAGGCAGAAATAGAAATAAAATATGACAGCGGACTTTTTAATCCGGCTGCCGCCATGACTATAATAGACGAGCTGAAGATAAGAAGCTCTCGCGTAAACGGCTTTTTTGACGGCGCCGAGGTTAGCATTTTAGGCAATACTATTACTTATAAAATCCGCAACGGCGGATACACGGCGGTGGCAAGCCTTGGCCTTGAGAAAGAAATAGCCGACATAATAGAGCAGGAGTTCGGCGTAAGATACAAGATAGTATTTGACGGTACTTTGGAAGCGTCGGAGGAGGAGACGGAGAAAATAAGGGCAGAGGCGGCAAGGCAGGCGGCGGAAGAAAGCCGTAAAAAGGCAATGGCTGCCGATGCGGGGAAAAAGTCCGGTGCTGAAAAGGCGGTTATAAAGAGAAAAGAGCATGACGGCATTGCGGACGAGGGCATGAACTATTATCCGGCAAGCGCTGTGGTGCTGCTCGGCAAAGAGATTAAAGGCAAGCCTATTGAAATGAAAGCCATTACTCCGTTTAATGACAATGTTATAGTCTGGGGCAAGGTATTTGATATAGAGCGTCGGGAGACCAGAAATGGCGACAAAATCGGCATAAGCTTCTGCATCACCGACAAGACATGGTCGTATAAAGTTAAAACATATCTTAAAAAGAGCGACGCAAAGGCGCTTAGTCCGCTGGAAAACGGCATGACGGTGCTTATTTCCGGAAATATGACGGACGATACGTTTGAAAAGGAATATACTATAAAACCACGCGATATATCGGTGGTGGAGCCGTATATCCGCAAGGATACGGCTAAAGAGAAGCGTGTGGAGCTGCACATGCACACCAATATGTCCAGTATGGACGCCATGACCAGCGCAACCGACCTTATAAACCGCGCTTATAAATGGGGGCACAAGGCTGTTGCAATAACTGACCATGGCGTTGTACAAGCCTTTCCGGAGGCGATGATGGCGGCAAAGAGCATACGCAAGTCCGGCGGTGATTTTAAAGCTATATACGGCGTGGAGGCGTATTTTGTAAACGATTTGATAGGCGCTGTATCGGGAAGCAGCTCTAACAGCACGTCCGACACATTTATTGTTTTCGACGTTGAGACTACGGGACTTTCGGCGGCAAACGACCGACTTACCGAAATAGGCGCCGTTAAGGTGGTTAACGGCGAAATAACAGAGTCGTTTAACATATTTGTCAATCCTGAGCGGCCGATACCGCAGAAGATAACCGAACTCACCAGCATTACGGACGAGATGGTAAAGGACGCGCCTAAAGAAGAAGAGGCGGTGCGTCTGTTTTTGAAATTTTCCGGTGAGGACGCCGTTTATGTGGCGCATAATGCAAATTTTGATATATCATTTATAAAAAGTGCATGCGGCCGGCACAATATTGCTTTTGACCCGACCTTTATCGATACTGTCGTCATGGCCCGTGCGCTTATGAAAGACTTGCGCAATTACAAGCTCGACACGGTGGCAAAGGGGTTGTCGTTAGGCGATTTCCATCATCACCGCGCCTGCGACGACGCCGACATTTTAGCAAGGATATTCCTGCGCTTTTTGGAAATGCTTCCAAGCGAGTGCAAATCCGTTTCGCAGATTAATACCGCCCTCACCGGCTCGGATGTTAAAAAACTGCCGTCAAAGCACCAGATAATTCTTGTAAAGAATGCGGTGGGGCTTAAGAATTTATACAAGCTTATTTCTGCATCTCATCTTGACTATTTTTATAAAAAGCCGCTTATACCAAAAACGCTGCTCAACAAACACCGCGAGGGACTCATTCTTGGCAGTGCCTGCGAGGCGGGCGAGCTTTACGACGCTATAAAGCTCGGCCGGCCGTGGGGAGAGCTGCTTAGTATAGCTGAATATTACGATTATCTTGAAATACAGCCGGTTGCCAACAACATGTTCCTCGTCGACGAGGGTATAGTCAAGGACGAAAATCAGATAAGAGAGTTTAACAAAACGGTAGTAAGGCTTGGCGAGAAGCTTAAAAAGCCGGTAGTCGCAACCTGCGACGTCCATTTTCTTGATAAAGACGACGCAATATTTCGCTCAATATTACAGGCGGGTCAGGGTTTTAAAGATGCCGACAGGGCGGTGCCGCTTTATCTTCGCACCACTGACGAAATGCTTAAGGAGTTTGAATATTTAGGCAAAGAAAAAGCATATGAGGTTGTTGTAACCAACACCAACAAAATAGCCGATATGATAGACGGAGATATACTGCCCATACCTGACGGCAACTTCCCACCGTCTATTGACGGCGCCGACGATACTCTTAAAAACACTACCATGAACAGGGCGCGGGAAATATACGGCGACCCGCTGCCGGAAATAATAGAGAAGCGGCTGGAAAAGGAGCTTGGTTCCATAATAAACAACGGATTCTCTGTTATGTATGTTACGGCGCAGGAGCTGGTAGCCGACTCAGAAGCTCATGGCTACTTAGTCGGCTCAAGAGGTTCGGTCGGCTCGTCGCTTGTGGCGGCTATGGCGGGCATATCAGAGGTAAACCCAATGGTTCCGCATTATGTCTGCCCCAAGTGCAAGTACAGTGAATTTTTCACCGACGGCAGCGTGGGCTCCGGCTTCGATTTGCCGGAGAAAAAGTGCCCCAAATGCGGCGCAGAGCTTAACCGCGACGGCCATGATATACCGTTTGAAACCTTTTTGGGCTTTAAGGGAGACAAAACCCCGGATATCGACCTCAATTTTTCCGGTGAATATCAGTCCTATGCACATAAATTTACCGAGACGCTGTTCGGACGCGAAAATGTTTTCAAAGCCGGCACAATATCTACAGTGGCTGAGAAAACGGCTTTTGGCTTTGTGAAAAAGTATGCTGAAGAGCGCGGAATAATACTCAACAAAGCTGAAATGAACCGCCTTGTTAAAGGCTGCACCGGCATAAAGCGCACTACCGGACAGCACCCCGGCGGCATGGTCGTAATACCGAGAGATAAGGATGTTTACGACTTCACACCCGTTCAGCATCCGGCGGACGATACCTCATCGGACATGATAACAACGCACTTCGACTTCCACTCGCTGCACGACACTATACTCAAGCTTGATATACTCGGACACGATGTTCCGACGATTTATAAATATCTTGAAGAATATACCGGAAAAGCGGTTATGGATGTACCTATGTCGGACAAAAAGGTCATGAGCCTGTTTACCTCTACAAAGGCGCTGGGCGTTACTGAGGAGGATATAGACTGTCAGACAGGTTCGCTTTCTCTGCCTGAGGTCGGTACGTCATTTGTACGGCAAATGCTTATGGATACGCAGCCGAAGACATTTTCGGATTTGCTGCAGATATCGGGACTTTCGCACGGCACCGACGTCTGGCTGGGCAACGCGCAGGAGCTTATTAAGAATAAAACATGCACTATTTCAGAGGTTATAGGTACGCGCGACAGCATTATGATATATCTTATGCATAAAGGACTTGAACCGTCGATGGCGTTTAATATAATGGAAATAGTGCGTAAGGGCAAGGCGACAAAGCTGCTAACTGAAGAACACATAAACGCTATGAAAGAGCACGGAGTGCCGAGCTGGTATATAGACTCATGCATGAAAATAAAGTACATGTTCCCAAAAGCGCATGCCGCTGCTTATATGATATCAGCGTTGAGGCTTGGTTGGTACAAGGTATATTATCCGGCGGAGTATTATGCGGCGTATTTTTCCGCCCGCGGCGAGGATATCGACGCAAAGACGGTACTGGGCGGCTTATCAGTTGTTAAGGCAAAGATGAATGAGATAAAGATAAAGGGCAGGGAAGCAACGGCAAAGGAAAATGCAACTTTCTCCACACTTCAGATAGTGAGGGAAATGCAGGCGCGTGGAATATCGTTTCTGCCAGTAGATTTCTATAAGTCAAAATCACAGAAATATCTTGTAGAGGATGGAAATATAAGGCTTCCATTCGGTTCGCTCAGCGGCGTCGGAGAGGCAGCGGCGGATTCGCTTGAACAGGCGGCAAAGAAGGGCGAATATTTGTCTAAAGAAGAATTGCAGTATACGGCCAACGTGTCTAAAACGGTTATGGAGGCAATGAACGAGATAGGTACGCTTGATTTTTTGCCGGATTCAAATCAGATGAAGTTCTTTTAATGCGTTAAGAGACGTAAATAAGTTAAAATGAGCAATAAAGTTATGATTTGCATAACTGTTAAAAGTTTCTATTGCTGATTTGTTTTTAATATGTGTACTGTGTACTTACCGTCGCATAACTTACAAACCTATTGGCGGACGAAATTCTTTATATATCGGATGCCTGCGCAATGAACCGCAGCTGACCGTACATAACTTTTGCTTTAAAACAGTTGCCTTTATTTTTATAAAGCATTTGATGAAGCTTTTTTATTTGCCATAAAATAAAATGAAATTTTGTTATAAGCATACAGAAATAACAGCCATACGTTTAGCGCGTATGGCTGTAAAAAAATTGTCTATTCGATAAAAGAAAATATAAAATCTACTGATGCTTAGGTATGAATATGCTCCTATAAAAATCATAGAATGACTTGAAAAATGCTCCGAAAGAACTGAATTTGAAAATATAAGCGAGATTACCGGCAAAGTATAATATAGCTAATTTATAAACAGCTTAATAAATCGTCCTAAAAATGTGTTGGTATTAAAAGTAAAAGGCTCAGTATGTGGAAAGTAAATAATTAATCTTATAACATAGACGGTAATAAACACGACTACAAAGAACATGGCAAATATCATTACTGCGCGCGGATGGCTTTCTCGGCAGAACTTCCACAGCAAAAACAGCACTATAACCGCCGGATAGAAGAACAGCACAAGCGGATGATAATGCAGTGCAGCGGATATATTGCCTGAAAGCAGTTCCAAGGTCGCGCGTGTCATACCACAGCCGGGGCAAGGTACGCCTATAGTGGATTTTATAAGGCAGGTCGTGCCGGTAACAAGCTGCGCTATTATCATATATCCGATTATTATAACAAACCAGACGGCATACTTTTTAATAAAGTTTATAAATCCCGCCCTAAATCTTTCGACGCGCATTTGAGATGCATTAGCTGTTGTTTTGGCCATTGTCTATATGATTTTCTCCGTTATTTTTATTTTGCTCAAAGCTATTTTGGCCGCTGCTTTGTGTGTCTTCTGCGCCGCATTGGCCTTGTGTGTATTGCGATTGACTGTTATTTGCATTATTATATTGCTGGCCGCCCTGCTGATTATAGTTGTAATTTTGCTCATTTGCAGGCTGCTGATAAAAATTTGATTGATTAGACGACTGATTTTGCCAACCAGCGCCATGATTTTGTCCGGCTTGAGTATAGCCGTTGTAATTCTGGCCTTGATTATAATTTTGCTGATTATAGCCTTGGCCGTAATTATTATAATATGGTCCGCTGTTATAGTTGTTAGTGGATGAGAAATTGTTCAAGTCGCTCTGAACCTGATACTCCATTATATATATGCCTACGCCAAATAAAAGAGAGAGTATGAGCCACAATATAAATGAGGACTGGGATTGCATCAGACTGCGTCCGGCAAGCTCATCTATAGCGTTGCCGAGCTTATACATAACATATATCATTACCGGAAAGCAGAAAAAGCCGAGTATGACAAGTACTGTGTTTATTTCCTCACGGCCGAGTGCGTCGTTTATCTCTTTTGAAGTTACATACAGCCAGTATATGAAATAAATTCCGCATGTTACAATAGAAAGCAGTATTATTGTGATAGGCGAGCGCTGAGTAAATTTATACATAAAAATCTCCCCTTTTATTACTGATATTAGAATAACATAGCAAGTATTATCATTGCAATATAAAAAAAACTAAATTCCTTGAAATTTGAGCGGAATTGAAATACAATATTAAGAGGTTGGTATTTTAGG
>JAUUSE010000083.1:0-4873 GCA_030842085.1 Bacillota bacterium
TACCATAGAAGAACCTCTTCAATTACATATTTACAGAAAAAGTTTCACACTGCCAACAAAATGAGCCTATCTTCATCCGCGAACGTTCAAGTCTCCCTTGAAAAACCGTAGGCAATCTTTATTGTCTCACCCTCACAAGTCGGAGCAAAGTCCGCTTTGCTTCGACTTATTTTTTGCCTGCGGCAGAGAATAAGCCATTCACCCGCTTCATTGCCCCTCATCTTCCGCAAAAGGTCACACTCGGCTCGCCTGCTCGGCCCAAAACGTCCTCACAACGGCTCGCTGTCGCTAACAGCCTTTTGCGGGTTCGAGCTTCTACCAAAAATTTTGTTGGCATCTCTTTTGCTGCCTGTTGGCACCAGACTGAATCTAGACGCTAGTTTGCGTTCAGACTCTTTTTATTTTGGGGAGACACAGTTTTCGTATTTTTATTTACTATCTTCTTTATATCTAAACTTAGTCGAAAGCCTCGACGCGCAAGTCGTGTTCGAGATTTTTGCTTCATTTATGATTTCACGCTCACGTTTGCGATGGATATCTGTTTTGTCAACGCTTCCCACAAAACTACGTTCGGACACCAATTTGCGTTCTTCGAACTTTTTTCTTTTATGTGTAGTTCTCGTGTTTTAGTTGGCATATTCTTTTTCAACGTAGCCCTTGTCGTCGCTTACTATACATCGGTATCGATGACTTTTTTATTGAAAGTCAGCGACTCGTTTTGATGTCGTTCACTCTTTTCCATGAAACGTCATGCTGCACTGCACCAACTCGTTTATAAACGTGCTCGCAACGATTCGGCTTTCTGCCAACTTTTTGCAGGTTCGCCCACTGAAACTTATGGGCATCTTCTTTTTAGCGAAACCCCATTCAAACATCTCAACACACAATTCATATTCAGAGCCAGCCTTTTATTTTACTTTTTCACTCACAGGACTAAGCTGATGTATTTAATAACCAAGAGAATTACGATAGTTGACAAACGAAAAATGAAAATATTCAATGCTTTGTAAAGCATAAGGGTTCAAAGCTCAATATATAAACACTCCCTCGCCCTCACTTATCCAGCCGCCGTCCATCAAATATCTCTTCATATTTCGCTGAAGAGTCGTTTCCTCCGGAAGCGAATCTATCGGAATATCTTTCCTTTTATAAACCCATTCAAGGAAATTATTAGAATCTTTATTTACTGTATTCTTAATCTCAAATAGCTGCTGAAACTGCAATATCCTTGAATCGGCGGGCAGCAGATTTTTAAGGTCAGGACTTAAAAGCCATGAAGTGCATTTATTTGGTACATTTTCATATTCAGGATAAAATTTTTTAAAGAACTCCTTTGACATCTTATGCGATTTAAGACAATTTTCCCGTGAAATTATTGCGTCTGAAGGAATATGTATGCTGATAAATTTTTCTTTTTTATCCTCTCCTACTATACATTTTTCATATTCTAATTCGCCTATTCTGAAAAGTCTGAGAGAAAGCTGACGCCATGTCCAAAAATCCCTGTCAAATCCGTATTCTCCGTAGCTGGCCATATGCTCATTTACAAATCTTGTAAAGCATTTCATTGTGTCAATAAATATCTTTTCAGATATCCCGAATTTTTTATATTCTTCATATGTCGCATCGGCCGCGACAAGCATGCAAAAAAGAATTTTAAATCCTTTTTCGTCCTGCGGCAGCATTTCTTTTAAAGCAGTTCTAGCTTCCATGCTTTTCTCCGGATGAGTCAGAAGAAATATGTTTTCAGATATTTTTTTGTTGCTTATATCAACGTCAATTGCTGAAAGCAATTTAATAACGTCCTTTGGTAATCCAATCATTTCGGCTGTTTTTTTCCACATATTATTGCTCCAATCTAAAATTTCATTTAATAGTTGAACCTATTATACTCTCTAAGCATCATAAAGTCTATCAGCTTTGCGCCTTTAACACCATGTTTGTTGCCATTATCGTCGTTTATGCTATAATAAATTGAAATCCTATTGCAAAATCAGGCTTTTATTAGGGGGAAGATATATGTCAAGATATAAAAGCGGCATCGAAACGGAAAATGGCTCTGATATCTGTCTGAGGCGCAAAAAAGAAATTGAAAATTTATCTGCGCAGCAAAGCGAAGACATTACCGGCAAAAACATCCTTAAATCTGATGCTGCCGGCGAAAGCTCACAATGCAGTGACACACAGTGCTCTGGTCAATGCATGCCTAACAGCAAAGATAAAAGCTATCGTACTGAAATAGGAATTATAAAGAAAAAAAGCAGTAAAAATATCATTATATCTATTTCAGCCGCCATATTAATATGTATTGTTTTAGCCGTTTTAATCTGCTTTTATCTGAATGAAAAACGACTTGATGAAATAAAAATAACAAATACAGAATCTATCACAGCAGCTGACAAAAATTTAGAATATGGCAGCACATTAACCTATGACGACATTATGGCATCTGTTCTTGATTACAGCAGCGTTTATCCCGAAACATCCGTTACAATATATCTTAACAATGAGATAATTTCAGGAAATGTGCAGTTTAATAGCATTGGCGCAAACGATATACGCATAGTGCTTCAAAATGAATCTATAACCATTGAAAAATCTGCAGTATGGACAGTTGAGGATACGCAGTTCCCCACAATTTCTGGAATATCTGATAAAGAAATTACCCAAGGTGACGCAATAGATATATGCTCTGGCATTTCCGCATCAGACCCTGTGGACGGGAATTTAGAAACAGTTATTGATGAAAATGTCGACATAAATACGCCCGGCGGATACACTGTGAAAGTATCGGCCAAAGACAAAAACGGAAATGAGACCATAGAGGAATTTACTGTAACTGTAAAGGAGAAGCCCGCACCGCTGCCAGAGTCCGAAGAGAAAAATCCGGCCGATGAAAATACAATTGGCTCATCTGATGAAAGCAGCGGCAGTAATACATCATCTATGGAAAATAACATTCCGTCGGGAGAAGACAACGGCCAAACCGAAGAAACCGGCAGCGCCAATTCAGGCCCCAGCAGTGTGCCAGATACGTCTTCAAAAGAAGGGCGCCGTAAGCTGGCTCTTGCTGAGGCCAAGCGCGTAGTATCATCTGTGATTACCGGCGATATGGATTCGCTTACTAAAGCTACTATCTTGTGTGAATATCTCAACAGCACAGCTGAAATTCAGACTAATCAATCAAACGATGCTTATAAAACAAATTACGGCAATGAAGCTTATGCAGCGCTGATTATGAAAAAAGCGGCCTGCTCGGGATTCTGCAAGGCGTATGTAATGCTCTGCGAAGAAGCCGGACTTGAGGTGCAGCATATAAATGCCGGAAAATGGACGCATCAATGGTGTCTTGTAAATATAGATGGAGATTGGCGCTTGTTTGACCCGCAGGGCGGTGTTTTTAACGCACCATCCGACTTTTACGACTGGATGTTTCAGTAATTTTAAAATTATTTACTCATTTTTAAAGTAATAAAAGCCCGTATGCAAAAGGTTCCGCATACGGGTTTTTATTTTATTAACGTCTTATAAAGCTTTATATTGCTCTATTTTTTGAAAAGAATAGCATAAGGCTGCGGCAAATAGCGTTTGTATTATAAGCGTAACTAATATAATATGGAAGCGCGCCAACTCATAAACGGATAATCCGCCATGCCCGACCGCTTATTAACTGGCTTGCTCAAATACGAATGTACTACTCATATATTCTTAAAACTTACTATAATCTTATTTTCAATTTTCATTTTGAAACTTTAAAGTATCACTAAGCCTGGGACTTATACATCATTCTAAAAGCTGTGCGCTTTTATTAAATCAACTTCTTTTTTGGGAACTCTACGGTAATGGATGTTCCCTTTCCGACTTCGCTTTCAAGGGTGATTTCCGCATTGTGATATTCTGCTGCATGCTTTACTATTGACAGCCCCAGACCTGTGCCGCCGGTGGACCTTGAGTGGCTCTTATCCACCCTATAAAATCGTTCAAATATGCGCGGCTGATATTCGCTTGGTATACCTATTCCAGTATCTGATACTGTAATGCGCGCCACATCCTTATCGTCCTGTATTAATACTTTTACGCTTCCGCCTGATACGTTATATTTTACTGCATTATCGCACAGATTATATATAATCTCATATATAAGCCTTTTAACCCCGTAAATTTGGGCTTCGGCGCCGATGAGTTCAATCGATATATTTCTGCTTTTTGCCTCGCTTGAAAGCATTCCGACAGCCTCAGCTGCAAGCTCTTTAAGAGACACGCTTTCTTTTGGAAAATCAGTGTTTTCATCAAGCTGCGACAGACGTATAATGTCATTTACCAGCTCAACCAGATGCTTTGCCTCAGACTGTATTCTTCCAATAAAGCGCGGAGCGTCTTCTGGCTTCATAAGTCCGTTTTCCATAAGCTCGGCCGTTCCCATTATTGAATGCAATGGCGTTTTCAGCTCATGTGACACATTGGCCGTAAACTCTCGGCGTATTCGCTCTGCCTGCGCCTTTTCCGTAATGTCAAAAGCCAGCATGCATACTCCGACTGTCTTTCCATCGGTATTTACCGGCGACGCACTCAGCCTATATTCCCTGCCGGATATTTCAAGTATGGTTTCTCCGCGTTCTCCTCGCCATGCTTTATCAATTATATCCTGCATGGCAGTGCTTCTGTATACCGTAAGAATATTTTTACCCTTGCAGTCTGCATCAGCATTGAAAAGCCTCTGAGCAGCTTTATTAATGCTGAGAATCACACCGCCTTTTCCCAACAGTATAAGGCCCTCGGTCATGCCTTCTGTAACGGCGTAAAATTCGTTTCTGCGCTGCTTCAGCTTGTCAACATTTGCTCGTATATCCCTGTTATGATGCTCTATCCTTGT
>JAUUSE010000015.1:0-39972 GCA_030842085.1 Bacillota bacterium
AAAACAGGCGTGAAGCCTTGAAAAATCAATGGTTTTTGAGGATTAGATAGTTAAACTTGAATTTGTGGAGATGATAAGATGGTCAATATAACAGATGTAAAACAGATTCTTCAATTTGCAATAGATGCGGAGATTAAAGTCTTTCTTGATGGCGGCTGGGGTGTAGATGCTCTTCTTGGATATCAGTCAAGAGCCCATAACGATATTGATATTTTTGTAGAAAAGAAAGATTATCAGAACTTTATAGAGATGATGAAAGCTAATGACTTTTATGAGATTAAGATGGAATATACAACATTGAACCATACTGTATGGGAAGATTTGAAAAACAGAATTATTGATTTGCATTGTTTTGAATATACGGACGAAGGTGAAATTCTTTATGATGGGGATTGTTTTCCGGTAGAAACTTTTTCGGGTAAAGGAAGAATTGAGGAAATAGAGGTTTCCTGTATTGAACCATATAGTCAAGTAATGTTCCATCTGGGATACGAGTTTGATGAAAATGATGCACATGATGTGAAGTTATTGTGTGAGACACTTCATATCGAAATTCCAAATGAGTATAGATAACTGCAAATAACAGTTTGTAGGGGAGTTCTGATACTCCCCTATAAAAATGGCTATTTATCAACTGTTTGTTGTGACATAGCCTTAATTTTTATTTTCCCGTTAAGGCAATCATTTAAATACGGTATGGGTAAGCCAGTTTTTTCTTGAAAGAGTTGAAAGCGATATGTTATTTTCAGTTAAATAGGCGCGCAATTTTTCAGTAATCATAATTGTCATCACCGCTTGAATTAAAATGTATAAAAATAGTATCATGGAAAAATTCGTTTGTCAACAAACGAAAAAATAGTTATTATAAAATATTACCATGTATAAAATTGTTTGTCAATGACACAATAAAACGAAAAAATAGGTTTGTTGAAAATAGTAATTATGTATGATAAAATTAGCGCAGGGGTGGTAAAATGGCAGAGTTTAATTTAGCCAGCAAATTAAAACAAGCTCGAATCAATAAGGGCTTGACCCAAAAGCAAGTATATAATCAGCTTGGGGTTGTGCAGTCTACTTTTAGCTCGTGGGAGACAGGAAAAGCTGAGCCGGATGCTGAAACACTTATTAAACTGTGCCAGATATATGGTATAACCAGCTTAGATTATTTCATCAATAGTGATATGGAAGAATCCCAATTATACTTAAACAATTTAAGTGCAGCCGAGAAAAATATTATTGACGCTTATAGAGCGAGTCCAGATATGCAAAAGGCGGTTAACAAGCTATTGGGCATTTCCGGTGACTGCGTGGAAGAATATAATCTAAATGGCAATTACAGGATAGGAAAAGCAATAGCCTTTGGCGGTGCATCTTCTGAAACAGTAGTTGATGAAAGCAATGATAAAGAGATAGTAAGATTATTAAAAAAATTAGAGGATAAATAAAAAAGTTTAAATTATTAGTGCTTTTTGTCGAATGCTGTTGTAAGATTATTATAATAGAATAATCTTACAGGAGGGGAGCCTTTGAAAGTCGATAAAGAGGCAAGGAAGTTTGTAAAAGAATATGAATTAACTCATCCAATAAAAGCGAGCGATATAGAACGGATAATAAAGCATCAGGGCTTCAGGGTAGTAAGATACAATGACGATGAAAACGACGAGGCTACAAAATTAATAAATCACTTAAAGCTGAGAGAATACACGCGTCTTGTAAACTGCTTTACTTACTTTGACAATAAATATAAAATATTGTTTATAAGAGAGGGCTTATCAGCCGAGGATGAGAAGCTATTGTTTTTGCATGAAGAGGGGCATATTTATTTAAATCATTTTCATGCCGACAATACGATACTCAGCACTGGCATAACAAAGGAGCAAGAAGCCCATCGTTTTGCAGAATATGTACAGAAATATGCAAAAATAAGATCTCGGACGAAAAGCCTATTTATACCTGCATCTGTAAGTCTGATTATATGCAGTGTTTTCCTGATGATATACATATGTATGCCGCATAATAGCGCTATATTTGCAAGCGGAGGTCATGTATCAAGCATATCTGAAATATTAAGCATAAGCTCTCCGAACGGGACATGGGATGAGAATACATATTCAGAGGATGATAATTCTCAAAGTTTTACTGTGTCGGACAGTGACTCTGTCGCGAATATTGACGGCGATCATAACGAGTCAGATAGTGCGATTATTAATGAGGATGATAAATGTTATTGGACGAAGAGCGGAGAAGTTTATCATTTATATGATGACTGCCAGCATATAAAGAATTCATCGAGCGTATTTACTGGTACCGTATCCGACAGCGGCAAGGAAAGAGTATGCCGTACATGCTATAGCCGCTATATTTTGGAGAAATACGAAGAAAGCAATTAAGCTATAATATGCTTGAGCTTGATTTTTTAATAATAAATCAGGAGAAGTTAACTTAAGGTTTTTAATATTATACGCTCAATTTAAATTAAAAAGTAAATTTTAGACTTATTTTTACATACACATAAAATAAAAAAGCAAAAAATCACCTCAAAAAGGAGTTAAAGTCCTTTCTGAGGTGATTTTATTTACAATAGAAAACCAAAATAGACTAAAAAATACAGTCCAAGCAGAATTTGAGGCACCAAAAGCACTGCTGGGTCAAAAAATGATAAAAATAATTGCACTCTATTTAATGGCATGTTAAAAAAACTCACTTTACGCTAAATCACAAAGTATGATTTAAACCAAGACAGATAAAAAAGTTATACTAAAAATATGTTTTACCGACAAAAATAATTGCACTTTAAATAAAGTCAAAATGCGAAATTGAGCCACTCAGCCTGATAGTAAAGTGCTGTAAAATGCAGCAAGCTATAAGCGCGAGCTTAAGAGTGAAAAAAAGACCGAGCTTGGAACGCGGACATGCGTCCAGGCTCAGCCTGGTGGTGGACGCTAAGGAACTCGAATCCCTGACCCTGCGCACGTCAAGCGCATGCTCTACCAGCTGAGCTAAGCGTCCATATCTAACTTTTAGATATTATAAACTATCTAGCCGACTATTTCAATACCCATTTTAAAAGCAGATGCATAAAACGGCAATTATAATATTATATTTTTATAGCAGAGACAAGTTAAACGGTAAAATGGAGTCGGCTTATGACATTAAGAGATATACTGCCGGGCAAAAGATGCACAGTAATAAATATAACCGCAGCGCCGGCGCTGAAAAAGAAGCTGCTTAGTATGGGAATTACTCCCGGCACAAAAATACTTGTGAAGAAATCTGCGCCGTTTGGCGGCCCAATGCAGATTTTTTTGAGAAATTACGACCTCGTATTAAGGAAAGCGGAGGCAGGAACTGTTATAGTCAGAGGACTGTGAATATTGACCTGACCGACCTCGTTATATTGCCGATAGTCTAATTTATACGCACAGGCTGCCATATTGGCGTATTTTGGCAAGCTTTCGGCGGCATTTTGGAAGCGGAGGAAATTATATGCCTGTAAAAGCAGTGCTGGTAGGAAATCCAAATTGCGGAAAAAGCACTCTTTTTAACGCTTTGACCGGAGGCAATGCACACGTCGGCAACTGGCCGGGCGTCACAGTTGAGCGTAGAGAAGGCAGATATAAAATAAAAAATGAGGAGATAAGCCTTACCGACTTGCCGGGAATATATTCGCTTTCTCCGTATTCTCCAGAAGAGGCTATAGCCAGGCGGTACATAGTAGGCGGCGAAAATACTCCGGATGTAATAATAAATATATTAGATGCAGCGGCCATAGAGCGCAGCATATATCTTACAACCGAGCTTATGGAGACGGATATACCAATAGTAATAGCGCTTAACATGGTGGACGCAGCAGAAAAGCGCGGGATTTATATTTCCGCCGAAAGGCTCTCAGAAAGGCTTGGGACAGAGGTGATTGCCATATCGGCCGCCAAAGGCAGAGGACTTAACGAGCTTATGAAAGCGGTGCTGCGCGCCGCACAGTTAAAGCGTGTGGGCATAAGTACGCTGCATGAGTATAATCTGAATAAATATGTAAAAAGCATATCGCAGCTTTTAAAGGCCGGCGGCGTAAAACACGCCGCATATTACGCCGCAAAAATTTTGGAGGAGGGCATAGAGGCGTGTGACGATATCAAATTGGCGTCGGCGGCAGATTTGCAAATAAAGTCGATATACGCTGATGCAAAGCGCTGTGTGACGGACGGAGATATTGAAACGGCGGCGGCAGCGGCAAGATATAATTTTATAGAGGAGTGCTGCAGCGCTGCGGTAAAAAAATCGAAAATTTACAGCACGACTGCGTCGGACAAAGCCGATAAGCTTTTTACGCACAGAGTGCTCGGCATACCAATATTTGCCGTTATAATGGCGCTGATTTTCAGCCTCACCTTTTCCAGCAGCATGTTTGGCCTTCCGATGCCGGGCGCACTGCTGCACAGCGCAGTTGAGGGAGGGGTTGATGTATGCCTTAATGCGCTGCGAAGCATACTGACCAAGATGGGAACGGCGCATTGGCTTGAAAGCCTGATAATCGACGGAATTATGGGCGGTATAGGTTCAGTTATAGCATTTATGCCACAGATACTGCTGCTGTTTTTCTTTATAACGATATTGGAATCGAGCGGCTATATGGCGAGGGCGGCTTTTATAATGGACGGAGCGTTGCGTAAAGTAGGACTTTCGGGAAAATCGTTTGTGCCAATGCTTATGGGATTTGGATGCAGCGTTCCGGCGGTTATGGCATGCCGTACCATAGAAAACGAAAAGGACAAAGCGCTGGCAATTACCCTTATACCCTTTATGTCATGCGGCGCTAAGCTGCCGATATACGGCCTTTTTTCGGCTGCGTTTTTTGCCGAGCATCAGGGAGCTGTAATGGTGCTGATTTACGGCATAGGCATAGCCGTTGCACTTGTATCGGCGCTGATAATAAAGAAGAAAGCTCTCAAAAACGGCGATGCAGCATTTATAATGGAGCTGCCTTCATACCGCATGCCGACAATAAGAAATATATCGATAAGCCTGTATGAAAAAATGAAGCACTTTCTAACAAAGGCGGGCACAATAATAGCTTTGGCGTCGGCGGCAGCATGGTTTATGCAGAATTTCAGCTTTTCGCTGCAAATGGTAGACGACCCATCCTGCAGTATGCTGGGAAGCATAGGCAAAGCGATGCTTATAATATTTAAACCCATGGGATTTGGGGACAACTGGCAGCTTCCGGTGGCAATACTGGCAGGCATTATTGCAAAGGAAGCCGTCGTATCTACACTCGGCGTGCTTTATGGTGCAGGAGAAACAGGTGCTAAAGCATCTATTTCAGCTCCGATAGCATCGGTGCTCTCCTCCGGTATAATAAGCCCGGCGGCAGGCCTTGCCTTTATGGTATTTAATCTGCTTGCGCCGCCCTGCTCGGCAGCGCTCGCCGTTATGAGGCGTGAAATGCCGTCTAAAAAATGGTTCTGGTCGGCGGTTATTTTTTATATAGCTGCCGCTTACACAGTATCTTTTCTTGTCTATGTTATTGCATCTCTGCTTTTAAATGTGTAGGTGTGAATTTTGCGTTTATACTGCGTCATCTAATACTTGTAAATGATAAAGTTCGGCAGCATATGTAAGCGAGACACGGCACAAGCCTTAGCAGAACCAAGCACTGAAATGAATGTCCAATATGAGCGAAACAAAAACAACATATGTATACCTAAACAAAATAATGATAAAAGCTATAAAAACGAAAATATTTATGATGACTATAGCATATATTTAAACGGGCGGCATAAGCGGCTTAAATAAATATATGTGCGGATTTGCAAATAAAGCAAATATAAAGACAAAGGGGTTTTTGCTTTGAATCTTAATACATTATTACAGGCGGTAAGAGACGGCACGATAAGCGTCGAGCAGGCAGAGGAAAGCATAAGCTCCGTGTGCTGCGGGAGCTTCCCATACACTCCGGCTGAATACACCGGACCGAGAATTATAAACTGCTCCGGCAGAAAATGCGATGAATTTAGAGATATGTTTATAGAGCTTGCTGCGCAAGGCGACGATATATTGGCTATACATGCTTCTCCGGCGTATTATCGCGCTGTAATGCAGAATTACCGTAAAGCAAGATATAATCAGCTTGCCAGAACCATATCGCTGCAGCAGACGGTCCCTGCAGAAACCGGGCTGATAACAATAGCCGTGTCTCCAGTTGCCGCAATGCAGCCGGCACAGGAGGCCGCCGAAACCTGCCAGATGTTCGGTGCGGTGACAGAGTGCATATATAATCTTGACGCGTCATGCATAGGGAGAATATATGCAGATGAAAAAATAATGCAGTCGTCGGCGATAATAGCGGTAATAGGCACGGGTGATGCACTTGCGTCAATACTGGCGAATATAACGCAGAAGCCGGTAATAGCAGTGCCTACCGATACTACCTCGGATTCATGTGTAAACGGCATGGCGGCGCTGCTTGCATCCGCTCAGGCGCAGACGCCGGGAATTGTCACCGTCGGCATTAATTATGGATTTGCCGCCGGCTACTTTGCAAGTCTTATAAACACCGCCATAGAAGATGGCAGAAAAACGGTGCTGCAGGGATTTTTCCGCCCAAATAAGAGCTGAGCGGTATGAGCTTGTAGATGTGTTTGCCGCTTAGCCCGCAAAAGCCCAGGTTGTTTGTCAGTGCATATGAATTACATTTTTAACTGAGACTAAAGCCGTACTCATAATTCGAGCGCGGCTTTTTTTCATTTTAAAGAACTAAAAAGCTTTTAAGCCGAGAGAAAAGGGCAAAAATATTGATTTTTTGTCTGTAAGCTTTAAAAAAATGTTGATATATTCATGGCTATATATTAAAATAAATAAGTTAACAGGAAGAGTAATGTCTTCCGGCTTTTTTAATATTAATTGCCGATGAGGCAGAGGGAGATATATAGCATGAGATTTGATAAGATGACCAAGGCAGAGCTGTCTGACGCATTAAAAAGCGAGCAGGCTCGTTATGATGCACTGAAAAGCAAGGGGCTTAAGCTGAATATGTCGAGGGGGATTCCGTCGCTTGAGCAGCTTGCGCTCAGTAAGGAGTTTTTCCACAATGTCGACTTTGAAAACGCCTTTGCAGAGGACGGCACCGACTGCCGCAATTACGGCGTGCCGTTCGGCCTGCCGGAGCTTAGAAAGCTGTTTGCCGGCATAATGGGCGCCGACGCTGATACTGTAATAATCGGCGGAAATTCATCTTTAAATCTTATGTTTGATATGATATCGCAGGCGATGTTGTTAGGGCTTGGCGGCGAGCCGTGGATGAAGCAGGGAAAGGTGAAGTTTTTGTGTCCTGTGCCGGGATATGACCGCCATTTCAAGGTGTGCGAGACGCTTGGCATAGAGATGATAAACGTTCCTATGACTGTTCAGGGACCGGATATGGATGCTGTAGAGAAGCTTGTAGCGAGCGATGATATGATTAAGGGCATGTGGTGTGTGCCTAAGTATTCAAATCCGCAGGGGTATATATACAGCGACGAGACGGTGAAACGCCTGGCTTCCATGAAGACGGCTGCGGCGGATTTCAGAATTTTCTGGGACAACGCATATGTGGTTCACAGTCTTTACGGCGACGACCAGCTTGCTTCTATTATCGACGAATGCGCTGCTGCAGGCAATCCGGACAGGCCCATAGTGTTTGCATCTACTTCGAAGATAGTATATGCCGGTGCTGGTGTGAGCGCAGTGGCATCAAGCGCTGATAATATGAAACTGATTAAGGCGAGAATAACCACGCAGACAATAGGTCCCGATAAAATTAATGAATTAAGGCATGCGCGCATGTTTAAAACAGAGGCGGAGCTTAAGGCGCATATGGAAAAGCACGCTGCCATACTTCGCCCCAAATTTGAAGCGGTAATAGAAGTATTTGAGAAAGAGCTTGGCGGCACCGGCCTTGCAGAATGGACAAACCCGCGCGGCGGATATTTTATAAGCGTAGATACTTTGGATGGATGTGCCTCTGAAACGGTGGCAATGTGCAAAGACGCAGGCGTTATATTTACTCCTGCCGGCGCAACATATCCTTACGGTAAAGATCCGTCGGATAAGAATATACGTATTGCTCCGACGTCTCCGTCGGTTGACGAGCTTAAAATGGCTATGGAATTGTTCTGCATTGCGCTTAAGATTGTATCAGCGAAAAAGATTATTGAAAATGCATAATAAATAATTGTTTACAATTAATATGTTAATATTATTTGACAATTAATGATTTGCAAAATATAATAATATCTATGATGCAGTTTGCCAACCAAGGCTTAAAATATTTATGTTTTGGAGGATGTGCCCATGAAAAAGGCGGGTAAACCTATTTCAATCATAGTTATCCTGCTTGTATTTGCCTTTACATATTTTTCTGTATTTGGCGCAGATAATTATTTTGGCGAGAAAAGGATAATATATTTCAAGGATTACAGCGACATACGTTTGGGAATGGATGCCGGCGGCGGCTGGCAGACGGTGTATACGCCGGAGACAGAGGACGGCGGTGTACCGACAATGGAAGAGCTGGAAAATATTAAGCAGAAGCTTATGACAAGAATGGAATATCTCCGCCTTACGGATTATGACATAAGCATTAATGAGGAATCTGGCAAGCTCACAGTTCATCATCAGAATTATGATAATGATGAGATAACAGTGGCAGAGGCATTTTATGACATGGGCCAAATAGGCTTTGTACAAATATGCAGCGGAACAACGAACACAAATGTTTTGGTTGATTCTAACAGCGGTATAAAGCGTGCCGACGTAATGTATGATGCGGTAAACGGTTATTATATAAGGATATATCTCACATCTGCCGGTTCTGATGCAATGGCGGCTGGCACAAACGGCGTAAGCAGTTTGTCGGTGTGGGTTGATGGACAGAACGTAGCATCTCCTTCAATATCAGAAGCGATAACCAACGGGCAGCTTAATATAACAATGTCTGGAGAATATGAGGCGTATCGCCTTGCTGGACTGATGAATTCTGGTTCTTTGCCGTTTGAGCTCAGCACAGACACTTATGACGCATTTACGCCGACTATGGGCGACAATGTTATGCTTACGCTTATTATATCAGCGGGCGTGCTTTTAGTTGCAGCGATAATAGTGCTTATAGTAAAATACAAGTTGCCGGGCATAGCGGCGAGCATCGCGCTTATAGGCCAGGCAGCAGGACTTATGGCGGTCATGACAGGTTTCTTCTCTCCGGTAAATTCGATAACCTTTACTCTACCTGTAGCTGCTGCAATATTGATATCAATGTTTGTGGGTATATCTACAGCAATGGTGACGGCTTCTAATATTAAGGCAGAGATAAACAATGACAGAACAATAGACGGCGCAGTAATAACTGGATATCAGAAGACTCTGCCGGGGCTTATAGGCAGCACAATAGTACTGGCGGTAATAGCAATAGTGCTTATGGGTGCGTTTGGGTTTGGCCACAGCTTCACGGCAAGAATATTCAGCAACATATTCTTCTTTGGAACGCCGGTAGAAGGCCATGTATATTATTTTGCGTATGTACTGTTCGGCGGTGTACTGTTCGGTGCATTTATGAACGCAATAGTATCAAGGATAATACTTAGAGGCTTGTCGGGCTTTAAGGCATTGAGACGTCCATCGCTTTACGGAGGTGTTAACAATGACTGATAAAAAGGTGTTTACCGGCAAGATGAAGCTGGTTTTGCTCATATCGCTTGCGGTTGCTGTAGTAGGTGCTATTGTTCAGCTTATATTTGGCTTTTATGCCGAGGGCGGGCACAGCTCCGTTATAACGTCGGACTCAATGGGCATGTTCACTCTTAAATGTTTATATGCCGTATTAATACTTGCAGTTTTGCTCTTTATATATGTATGGATAAGATTTAATAAGCTTAGGTGGTTCAGTGCTTTTGTATCATCTGCTGTGACGGCCTTAATAGCTTCAGCGTTACTTTTCTTTATATATGCTATAATACGCGTACCGTTTAGCGATTTCTTCTTTGCATCATTGGCGGCGGTATTCTGCTACACGGCGTATAATGTATCAATGATATTTGAAAAGTACCGCGAAAGAAAAGTTGAGCTTGTTGACAAAGCATCTAAAGAAGAGATTATGAATTTATCAATAGGTCAGGCGTTTAAGCCGACTTTGATATCTTCCTGCATAATATGTCTCGCTATTATTGTTGCTATAGTAGTATCACTTTTTACAGGCAGCTTTGGAATTGCGAGATATATGCTGCCGCTTCTGCTCGGCCTTGCCGCCTCCTTTGTCCTCTCGATGTTTGTGGCAGGACCGCTGTGGATAAAAATTTCACGTTCAGCTTCTTCGACATCTCATAAAAAATCCAGCGGTAAAAATGGAAAGAAAAAATAGTAAATTGGCTATTAAGGTTTTATAAAATAAAAAGAAAAGGACAGCATAGAAGCTGTCCTTTTCTTTTGCCGCCTGCACAAAAAGCAAAATTTTTGCGGCGGCTGAACTGATAAAAGCTATAAGCATCAGATTTATGGAAGCATATTATAATGAGCATTTTAAGTTGCCGTAAATCTGTAATAATGCCTGTTTATTATAAGCGGCAGCAAGCCGCAATGATATATTTTTGCGTACTTTAAATTTTAGTCTGGCGGCATGGCCCGCATAAAGCATTTTTAAACCACAATTTCACTATATCTTTTACTTAGATAAATAAAATACAGCTTTATCTTAAAATCCCGTAGCGATGGCGTCTTAAAAGCAAACAAGGCCGCGAAAAAATCTTAGTCGGAAAAAACACTAAAATAAATCTTTGCCATATATTTCGGTATAAACCATTTTGTTATTCTTGCGCTCCGACTTCATAAGACTTATTCTTTTAGCGTAAGAGGTTATTGCTGTACAAAAAATATGCTTTGCGGTATAATAATTATCATCGCTGATGTTTACTCTGCGCGCGAGGGTTATATGCGGCTTAAAGGTGCGCGCTTCTATCTTAAATCCATTTGAGAGCAATCCCTGCGTCAGCTGCCGCTGTATTTTTTCTATAGCTGCTTTATCTTCTATGCCAGTCCAGAGAATATCGCCGTCATTGCGGCGAAAGCGGCCAAGGCCCTGAATTTTGTATTCGCATTGCGGAGAGCATATTTCATCTATAATATTTATAATCTCCTGTATGCGATTTGTTTCGCCTATAAAGTTCAGCGTTATATGCAGGTTTTGCAGCGGCACGAACTTAATATTGCACAAATGTGCAAGCCTTAACTCACGCTCATGAATTTTTTCTATAATATCTTTACTTAATAATATAGCAATAAACAGCCTCATATTATCATCCTTTTAAAGCAGATTTTTTAGTAAGTGTAACATATAATAAAGCCGGTTAAAAGAGCAAGGGAGCTGACAAAATGAGTAATAAGCTTGAAAAGCAGGTAAAATTTCTTTTAGAAGTCGACAAGATGAAAAATATACTCCGCCAGACGCTTAAATTAACAGATAGAAGCAGGGAAGACGACGCTGAGCATTCTTGGCATTTCGCGCTTATGGCATTTGTCCTTAGCGAATATGCGTCAGAAAGCGTTGATATAAACAGGGTTATAAAAATGGCGTTAGTACACGATTTAGTGGAAATTTATGCCGGGGATACATATGCTTATGATATTGAGAATAATAAGAGCAAAGCCGAGCGCGAAAAAGCGTCGGCCGATAAATTGTTTTCAATATTGCCGGAGGAGCAGGGCAAAGAGATAAGGAACCTATGGGAGGAATTTGACGCCGAACAGACGCCCGACGCCTGCTTTGCGGCAGCGATAGACCGCCTGCAGCCGATGCTGAATAATTATTATACCGACGGCCAGAGCTGGAAAAATCATAAGGTAGCGAGCGCATCTGTTTATAAGCGTATGGAGCCTATACGCCGTGCATCTGAAGAGCTTTGGCAGTTTGCAGCAAGCCTTGTAGATGATGCGGTAAAGAAGGAATGGCTGATAGACAGCAGCAAAGAGCTGTAAATATACATTAATATATTAACAGATTTTTGGTATATGTCCGGCTGTCTTGTTAAAATGGTATTATTAAAATTTTGTGCTATGTTCGATTATTGCAGCATATTTTGAATATTTAAAAATTATGCGGCGCTATTTTAAATCTATGCAGATATTTATATATCAGGCGGATTAAATGCCGGCGGATGGCAAAATTTGCAGCATATCGTTTTGCCTATTAGATGAAAGCTTATCATAATCTATTAATGTCCGCATTTAATTTGCTGTATTTAATTTTATATTACGCTGCAATTTTAGTTTTGCATGCCGCATTGATTTATCTGCCATTAATCTGTTGCGCAAAATTATAGCCGCCATTTTGCATACATGTTGACAATAAAAATGCCGATATGCCGAGAGCAAAAAATATTTGTAAAATTACGCTGCGTAATATATTGCTTGTTACGCAGCGTAATGCTTTATAATCCCGGGTGAAAGGAGTGAAAATCCATGCAAAGCTATACTACAGGTGAAATGGCGAAGCTGTGCGGAATATCTGTCAGGACAGTTCAATTTTACGATGCCAAGGGGCTGCTTAAGCCGTCGCAGCTGACAGAGGGCGGCCGCAGAATTTATACAGAAGATGACTTAGCGGGCATGCGTATTATATGCACACTCAAATCATTGGGGCTTTCTTTAAGCTCTATTAAGGACATCATGCACAGCGGCCGGCCGATAGATACGCTGTCGCAATTGCTAAAAGAGCGGCAAAAACAGCTTGAGAGCGAGGCGGAAAACATCCGCAATAGTCGAGATATAATTGATTATATATTGTCCCAAATCAATGATTCAAAAGCTATTTCGCTTGAATATATTATAGGCATGGAGCAGAGAATGAAAGAAAAGAAGAAAATGTCAAGCATGTATATAAAAATGTCGGCCTTAGCCGCGGTTATGTCGGTTTTAGAGGTCACCGCAATAGTTATATGGGCCGTAAGCGGCCTGTGGTGGGTATTTGCCGTCACTATACCTATTGTAATTGTATTAACCATATTGCTTATTAACATATACTATAAAAACGCACGGTATATATGCCCTGAATGTCAGTCAAAATTTAAGCCTAAGTTTTCAGAATTTTTATTCGCAAATCATACGCTAAAAATGCGGAAGCTCACCTGTACAAAATGCCGTCAAAAGAATTGGTGCATAGAAAGCTGTGATGAGTAAATAATTCATAATTTAATATAACATATAGCAGCTATATAAAATATAAATCAGTCCAATTTAAGCAATAAAACTACAAAGATATTCATCAGCTGTGCCGCACAATTTGCAAAACATTCCAAATTGCTGCATATGAACACAGATGATGTATCTGCACACTTGTCTATAAGGTATATTTAAAGCTGCTTGATAAAGTATCATTGCCGGAGCAAAACTGCATTGATAAGCAATGAGAGCTTAATATAAAATGCAAACAGAGTTAATAAAACAACGCCGCTTTAATATAAGCTTGAAGCGTATAAAAATTACTAAAGGCCACCGCTTTAGCGGTGGCCTTTAGATACATCATTTTATCAGGAATATTTTTTTATTATTTTTTCTATACTTTCGTCCGGTATCATGCCGATAGGCACGGCCGGCCGCGGCTCATAGTCATATTCGGCCAAAGCCTTTTCAAACCATGCGACGTCGTGCCACTTGCCGCATTTATATCCGGTGCTTTGGTAAATTCCTATCTGCCGAAATCCTAAAGATTTATGCAGTCCTTCGCTTTTTACATTAGGCAGAGTTATTCCGGCATATACCGTCTTTATGCCCTGAAGCTTTAATATCTCCATTAAAATTAAATAAAGCTTTTTCCCAATCCCAATTGATGTAAAATCACTGTCAATATAAACCGACAGCTCGGCATTCCAATTATATGCCTGACGCTCCATTTGCCGGTGTGCATAGGCATACCCTATTATTTTATCTGCCTTTTCACAAACTAAATAAGGATAAAAGCTTGTGATTTCTCTTATACGCTCTGAAAAGGCGGCTGTACAGGGCAGCGTGCACTCAAAGGTTATGGGAGTATTTATATATTCGGAATATATCTTCAGCAGACTGCTGCTGTCTTTTGGGGTTGCAAGACGTATTTTCACCTTTATATTCCCCCAAGTTTAAATGTGTTTTTAATGTATATCTGCAATCCGGTCTTGATAGTTGCCGAGCACTTTGAAATCCTGCATTTCGTTTTTCAGGGCAGAAAGCAGCCGCCATGTCTCCTCGCGGTTTATATTTCCGGTAAAGTCAAGATAAAACGTATATTCAAATTTGCCGGAATGCTTGGGCCGCGACTCTATTTTTGTGAGATTAAGCCCCAGCGCCGCAAATCTTGCAAGAGTGCGATAAAGCGTACCCGGCCGGTGGTCGAGCGAGAATACGATGCTTATCTTATCGGCGTCGGCAGATGATGAAAGCCGGCGCGACAGCGCGACAAACCGAGTGGAATTATTCGAAGTGTTCTGTATGCTTTCTTTGATAATCTCAAGCCCATACTGTGACGCCGCCAGCTTTGAAGCTATGGCGCCAAGGCTGATATCGTTTTCTTTAGATATCCTGAAAGCGGCGGCGGCAGTGCTGAGCTCTTCTATTTGCTGCATACTACGCGCCTTTATAAACTCCGAGCACTGCGAGAGCGCCTGCTTATGTGAATATACCGTCTTAATCGATTCTTCTGTTGCTCCTTTCGCGCCCAGCAGGCAGTGTATAACGGGAATTTCTATTCCTGCAACTATATAGAGCGGATTATTTATTAATATGTCATAAACCTCGAGCACCGAGCCGGCGGTGGAGTTTTCCACCGGCATAACGGCATAATCAAAGCTGTCGTCATTTAGCAGTGCGGCGGCGGTATCGGCAAATGTCGGAAAAAATTCAATTTTTGCCTCATCAAAAATGCTGCGCGCCGCTATGTGAGCATATGCCCCCTCTTTGCCAAAACAGGCGACGCGGCAGGGCAAAGATGCATCAAACTGTGTTGCTTCTCCCGTCGCAGGCGTGCCCGAGGAGTCAATAACATCATGCTGCAGTGCACGGCTTAAATCCATAAGCGTGCCGTATAATACCGAGGCATAGCCCTTATATTTACCGGCAGAGGCGGAAAGACTTTCAAGTATGGCCTTTTCGCGTTCAGCGTCAAAAATAGGCATGCCGTTTTCTTTTTTATACAGCGCTACGTTCAGCGCTGTATCCATTCTCTTACAAAACAACGGCACTAACTTTCCATCTATCTCATCTATTTGCTTTCTCAAAGCCTTAAGCTTATCTTCAGCCATATGTACCTCCCAATCAGCAGCGCTTTATGGTGCCGTTTTCCAGCAGCAAGTCAAATACGGCTATCGCTGCCGCACTCTCTATTACCGGCAGCGCGCGCGGAACTATGCACGGGTCGTGACGGCCCTTAACAACAAGCTTTGTGTTTTGCATCGTAGCAAGATTTACACTTCGCTGCTCTGTGGCTATAGACGAGGTTGGCTTTACCGCCGCGCGAAATACGATTGGCATGCCGGTGGTTATTCCGCCGAGTATGCCGCCGTTGTTGTTTGTCATTGTTTTAACAGTGTTGCAGGACATTTTATACTGGTCATTGCCGGACACACCCGTCATGCAGGAGAAATCAAACCCAGCACCGAACTCTATGCCCTTTACCGCCGGCACGGCAAACACCGCCTGCGATATCACATTCTCAACGCCGCGGAACATGGGAAAGCCCACACCCGCCGGAATACCGCAGACGGCAACCTCTATTATGCCGCCTACGCTGTTGCAGTCTTTTTTTGCAAGCATTATAATGTCCTGCATGTCAACCTTTATATCCTCGTTTATTACTGCAAAATATTCAGAGGAAAGCCTATTTAGTAAATCCTTGTCAACTTCGCACATATCAAATTTATCGTCATATGCATTGCCTATGGAGTATACATGTCCGCCTATAGTAATGTCATAATCTCTCAAAATGCTGCGGCAAAGCGCGCCGGCAAATACCATGCAGGCGGTAAGCCGGCCGGAAAAATGTCCGCCGCCGCGTATATCGTTGTGGCCGCCGTACTTTACATATGCAGGATAGTCGGAATGCGAGGGACGCGGCACAAGCTCTATGTTTTCGTAATCTACCGAGCGTGTATTGGTGTTTTCAATAACTGCCATCAGCGGCGCGCCGGTGGTTTTGCCGCGGTAGCTTCCGGTCTTTATTACAGGGATATCCGGCTCTTTGCGCTGTGTAGCTCCGGGGTCGTTGCCGGGCGCGCGGCGGGCCATTTGCTTATTTATATATTCCATGTCGATGTCGCAGCCGGCCGGCAGACCGTCTATACACACGCCGACAAGCGGGCCGTGGCTCTCGCCGAAAATGGATATCTCCAAACATTTACCGAAATTAGATGACATTATATTTACCTCCAAGTGCTTTAAAGTCCTCAAAAAAGTCGGGGTAAGATTTTTTAACCGCCCCCGCATCGGATATCTCCACGCCGCCTATATGGCTGCCTAAAACGGCAAACGCCATCACTATGCGGTGGTCGTTGTATCCATTGATTTTGCCGCCGTGCAGCGCTTTAACGCCTGTTATTGTCAGACTGTCCTGCTCCTCTGCAACATCGGCGCCAAGCGTTTTCAGCCCATTCGCCATGGCCGAAAGCCTATCGCATTCCTTTATCCTCAGCCGGCCGGCATTTATTATACGCGTCTGCCCGTCGGCCATTGCCGCCGCCGCGGCAAGCGCGGGAATTAAATCGGGAATATCAGACGCATCTATAACCGTGCCGCGCAGTTTTGCGTGCCGGCAGACAAGGGCGCTTCCGTCAAAAGCTATATCGCAGCCCATGCGGCGTGCAATGTCTAAAACAGCGCTGTCGCCCTGAACGGATTTTTCTTTCAGCCCGTCCATGCATATCTCGCCGTCTATCATTGCGGACTCTATAAAAAAGGCCGAGTGCGACCAGTCGGATTCAACAGCATAATCACATGCAGTATATTTCTGCGGCCCGGGAATAAAATATCCGTCTGATGTTTTTTCTATATGTATCCCAAACTCACGCAGAATATCTATAGTAATGTCTATATACGACGCCGACTGCAGCGGCGACGATAGTATTATATTGCTGTTGCCGTCAAGGCAGGGAAGAGCAAACATCAGCCCCGTTATAAACTGCGAGCTGACAGAGCCGTCTATAATATACTCACCGGCCGTCAGTTTGCCGCTTATAGATATGGGAAGCATATTGCTGCTGAATTTAGCGCCGTGACTGGGCAGTATATCGGTAAAAATGTTGAGCGGACGCATCGGCAGCCTGCCGCTGCCGGTAAAATGTGCGTTTACACCGAGCGCAGCGGCTACAGGTATCATAAATCTGAGTGTAGAGCCGGACTCGCCGCAGTCTATGTCGGCCGCCGCCGCAGGGACGCGTATACCCGTTATATCAGCGTAAAACAGCCGGCCAGCGGTAAAATCGCTGCTTAAATTCGCGCCGCAGATATCAGTCAAATTATTAAATCCACATAAATTCGTGTTGCTGCCGCTGCCTGTGACTGCATATCCTGCATCATCCGGCAAAGAGCCTGCTTGCCTTTCGCCGCGCAGAATATCGCCGGACTTTAACTCATCATTTTTGCAGCTGCCTTGCGGCAAGGCTCCCTTAACAGAGCCGGACATACTGCCGTCCGCCGTCCCCGCCTCATATTTTCTGAGGCTTACCGCAGCGCCCAGCGCCGTTACCGCATTAATCGTGCGTATTATATCGTCAGACAGTATAATGGGTCCAACGGTGCTTTTTCCGGAAGACAAAGCCGCGCATATAATCGCCCGATGCATGCAGCTCTTTGACGGCGGCAGCATTATTCTTCCGTGCAGCGGACTTTTTTCTATAATAACCTTGTTCACTAAAAAGCCCCCTGCAAAAAGTCTGAAAGCTCGGCGGCGCGCAGCTTATGTATAAATGCATGACCTATGTCTGATATCAGTATAAAATTAATTATATCACCCATTCTCTTTTTATCAAGGGCGGCAATCTCTATTAATTTGTCCGCCGGAGCCTTAGTCGCCGTCGGCAGATTATACTGCTTAAGTACCGAGCATATCCGCTCTGCCGTGCCTTTTTTGGTGAGTCCGGCGCTTTCACCGGCCTTGGCGGCGATAACCATACCCATGGCGACGGCTTCGCCGTGTGACGGGCCGGTAAAATTATAATATTTCTCAATAGCGTGCCCCATGGTGTGACCGAAATTGAGCTTCATGCGCTCAGAGGTGTCAAACTCATCTGCCTCTACAAACGAGCGCTTTATGTCCACATTGCGATAAAGTACATCATCCATATCAAGACTGCCATTCTCAATAATGTCGAAGAGCTCTGGCGATGCGATAAGTCCGTGCTTTATTACCTCCGCCATGCCGTCTGATTTATAGCGCTGCGGCAGCGTATTAAGCGTGTTTGAATCAATTATAACAAGCCGCGGCTGCTTAAAGGCGCCGGCAAGATTTTTGCCATATGTGAGGTCGCAGCCGGTTTTTCCGCCGACGGAGGAATCAGACTGTGCTATAACCGTAGTAGGTATTTGTATATAATCTATGCCTCTTAAATAAACAGCGGCGGCAAAGCCGGCCATATCGCCGGTAACGCCGCCGCCAAGTGCTATTATTGCGTCAGAACGGGTAAGACCGTGTGATGCTGCCGCTTCCAGCATGTCCCACACAGTTTTCACCGTCTTGTTCTTTTCTCCAGCTTCAAAAATATGCGTATAAACGTCAAGTCCCTCGCTGCTTAAAGAGTCGGCAACCCTTTTGCCATAAAGAGGAGCCGTATTGGAATCACTTATTATGAGCGCCTTTGTGCCGCGCACTACTTCTGATATCAGCTTTCCGGCATCATCAAGCAGGCCGCCGCCCACAACGACGTCATATGGAGGTTTAACATTTATCGTAAGCTTTCTCATTTATCTATGCTCTCCTTCTTTTCTCTGGCCGATGCAAGCAGACAGCGCAGCTTTTCACTGTCTCCGCTCGATATATACTCTTTAAACAGGCTGAGATTATTTATAAGGCTGTCAATTTTCTCTATAAGCGGAGCGGAATTTTTAAGGAACAGTTCGCTCCATAGCCTGTCGTTTATTTCTGCGACGCGTGAAACGTCGCGGAACGAGCCGCCGGAAAATCCCATATGATGCTCAGCATCGGGGTCAAGCACATATGAGCAGGCCAGCACATGCGGCAGCTGCGAGGTAAGGGCTATCATTTTGTCATGATATTCCGGCGTCGCGGTTACCACACGGCCGAAGCCTATCTGCAAAGCTAAATCTGATATAAGCTTTACAGCGGGACTGCTGCCGTCGGCGGGAGTTATAATAAAGCTTGCGCCGTTAAATAAGTCGGCTTTGCTTGCGCCAAATCCCGACTTCTCGCTTCCCGCCATAGGATGCGCACCTATAAAGCAAAAGCCGTTTTTCGCAGCTATGTCGTTTAATTCACTGCAAATTTCAGATTTTATACCGCACGTGTCTATGACAATACCGCCGCTTTTAAAATTTCCAGCGTTATTTCGCACAAAATCGACAGTGTCGCCCGGATATAAACAAACTATGACAACATCCATGGCGTCAAGCTGCTTTGTATCTGATATTACAGCGTCGGCAGCGCCGCAGTCGACCGCAGCGGAAAGCACCGCGGGATTTTTGTCAACAGCATATACTTTATGGCCGGTATGTAATTTTATGGCTTTGGCAAGAGAGCCGCCGATAAGTCCAAGCCCTATTATTGCAATATTCATAGAATTTATCCTTGCTTTTATTTTAATTATTTCATAAGAGCGGCGCCTCATCGTCCGATGACTTTATGATAATAGCGAGCGCTGTTATTGCGACGCCGTTAGATGTATACTGGATTTCTAAAGATCTGCCAGTGCTTTTTTAAGGTGAAATACTTTTTTGGCTATAACATCAAATGCGTCGGGAGTTACCGACTGCGCACCGTCGGATAAAGCGTGAGGCGGGTCGTTGTGAACTTCTATTATGAGCCCGTCGGCGCCGGCGGCCACGGCAGAAAGGCTCAGCGGCTCGACCAGCCAGTCAATGCCGGATGCGTGCGACGGGTCGACTATAACCGGCAGATGTGAGAGCTTTTTAAATACCGGCACCGCCGATATGTCAAGCGTATTGCGGGTATAGTCCTCAAAGGTGCGTACTCCTCTCTCGCAGAGAATGACTTTTTCGTTTCCCGCACTCATAATATATTCAGCGCTCATAAGCGTTTCTTCAATTGTATTGGCAAGCCCTCTCTTTAACAGTATAGGCTTTCCGGTCGCGCCCAGCGCCTTAAGCAACTCAAAGTTCTGCATGTTGCGGGCCCCCACCTGAATTATATCGACATCGGCGAAAAGGTCAATGTGATTAATGCTCATTATTTCCGTTACAATAGGCAATCCTGTCTGCTTTTTCGCCTCCAACAGCAGTTCAATGCCTTCTGCTCTAAGACCCTGGAAAGAGTACGGCGAAGTGCGCGGCTTAAATGCGCCGCCGCGCAAAAACGACGCTCCGGCGGCCTTAACGCGCTCGGCTATGCCGCATATCTGGTCGCGGTTTTCTACCGAGCATGGACCAGCAATAATAGCAAGATTTCCGCCGCCTATTTTGCGTCCGGCGACCTCTATAACCGTGTCATCCGGATGAAATTTGCGGTTGGCCTTTTTATACGGCTCCTGAACACGCTTTACCGTATCGACAATATCGTTTGCCTGAACGCGCTCAATGTCTACCGATTGCGTGTCGCCGATAAGTCCAAGCACCGTCGAATGAGTGCCGAACCATGAGTTTACCTTTACGCCATAGTCGCGGCTGAGTTCGTCAGAAAAGGCTTTTATTTTATCTTTTCCAATCCCGTCTTTAAGTACAATTATCATAAAAATAACTCCTTTTTACGCGGCAAGAAGCCTGCGCTAAATTTTGACAGGCAATGCATTTATGGGGACGCCTCAGGGCTCCCACCGCATAAAAATAGGAGCCCACTGCCATGAGCTCCCGAAAATCTTACGGTTTTATAATCTCACGGCCTGTATTTCCCAAACGCAAAATAGCCCTGCCAAAAGCAAGGAAAGCTAAAAAAGAAAAAATTAACTTTTGCGTTTGAAATATGCATACAGGTCAGTCTCCAATTAAATTATGCGGATGTATAATCCGCTGCCTTCACAAATACTATAAAATATACAAATGTATTTGTCAACCACAAATTTGTAGGTTTTCAGCAATTTTTTCCGCGATTGTTTTTGCATTTGCGCGCCCGTCTATTATTACATCAGCGGCTGCAATATATAACGGGCGGCGCTGTGAGAGAAGCTGGGTTACTTTCTTACGCTTGTCCGGGCCGGCAAGCAGCGGCCGCGTGTTATCGCCGCCGAGCCTTTTTATTACGGTGTCGGCGTCTATATCGAGAAATACCACCGTGCTGCAAGATTTAAGCTTGCGCGCATTTTCTTTATTTATCACGGCGCCGCCGCCGACGGATATTACCTGATTATCAAAACTGGCAAGCTCTTTTATAATATCGCTCTCCATTTGACGAAAAGCCGCTTCGCCAAGCTTTTCAAATATTTCAGATATTTTTATACCGGCGCGCTTTTCAATTTCAGCGTCGGTGTCTATAAATACGTAGTTTAACATTTTGGCAAGCGCTTTGCCGACGGTGGTTTTGCCGCTGCCCATAAATCCGCATAGCGTAATATTCGGCATAATATCCTCCCAGTATGATAAATTGTAGCTGCACGCTGATTTTAGCTGCCGCCTATTTTGCAAGCATATAGCTTATATCAAGTTTTCTGCATATGTCGTCTGATAAAACTGAGTTATCTAAACAAATGGTGTACCAGTGCTTTTTGTTCATATGATATGCCGGA
This sequence comes from Bacillota bacterium, assembly GCA_030842085.1. Taxonomy (GTDB): domain Bacteria; phylum Bacillota; class Clostridia; order Oscillospirales; family Acutalibacteraceae; genus Timburyella. Next base: position 21,897 of record JAUUSE010000015.1, read on the forward strand.
AGGCAGCTTTTTTCTCTTATCCATATATCGACATCCTCCGGCAGCGCATGCATATCTATTATTTCGACCGTGCCGCCTGAGTTAATACCCAGCTTGGATTTTTCTACCGTCATAAAAGCAGCGTACCACTTTTTGGTGTCTTTCCGCCGCAAAACAGCGTTGTTGGGAAATTTGTCCCACAAAAACTCCAGCATATCGTTATACCTGCTGTAAGCGTATTCTATAATCTCTTTGGCCTGTGGACTTTTAAAAGCTTCATAGTCAAAGCAGTTTTCAGCAATAAGCCTTAGCTGCTCCTCGCATTCATTTATTACCTCGCCTACAAACGAGCCGCAAACGCCTACCACATACGCCGGCGAATATTCCTGCCCGCTTTCAGCCTCATAAACCTTTACAGAAACCTCCGCTTTGTCGGATATATAGACCTCCGCCTTAAACTGGCCGTGCATTATACTGCGTGAGGCGTAAAAGCCGCCGCCGTCCTGAAAAAAGCCAAATTTAAGCAGCTTTTCTTCATTTAGCACCCGATTTTTAAACATGCTTTTAGTATCTATCAATTTAAACCCTCCGTGCGTTTTAGTGCCGGAAATGCTTGTCCATATACGCATTTGAATCGTCGATAAGCGTGTTGATATCTTCGCGGCTAAAGCTTGCGCCGTACCAGATTTTGTGTGCCGCTGCCGCCTGCCACACGAGCATAGGCATGCCGCCCATTGCCTTTTTCCCCATTTCTCTGGCGACTTTTAAAAGTTTGGTTTCGCCTGGGTTGTAGATTAAATCGAAAACGGCGCTGCACCCATCTATTACATCGCTTTGTACCGGCATCGCATATATATTGGGATACATTCCAACTGGAGTAGCATTTATAATTATATTATATTCTCCCGTAAGCTGGCTGAGAAGTGAGACGGTAATATTTACTCCGTCAATTTTCTCGCTTACTTCCAAAGCAAGCTTTTTTGCGGACGCTATACTCGATTTCCTTGCTGCTATAGTTATGCAGCACCCCTTGGCGGCGCATTCGTAAAGGGCTGTCCTGGCGACGCCGCCGGCGCCCAAAATAGCCACATTGCCGGAAAGCTTAACGCCATAATGCTCGAAAGTTTTAAGAAAGCCCTCGGCGTCGGTGTTGTAGCCGGTAATTTCACCATCGCATTTTACGCAGTTGACAGAAGAGTACAGCGCGGCTACGCCGGAGGTGCTGTCGCACATTTTAATTATGCTGATTTTGTGAGGAATAGTGACGTTAAATCCGTTGTATGTCTTTAAAAGCTCAAACTTATTTTCCAGCTCCTCGGGACGTATTTCAAGCATATCGTATTGGGCGCTTATACCGGAAATATCAAAAAGCCGACGGTGAATAAACGGCGACATACTGTGACCAAGTGGAAAGCCTATTATTGCATATTTATTTAAAGACATAAAATCATCTCCAAAAGCAAAGAATATAAAATTATAAAACGACTAAACTAAGTGAGGCATATCGGCTAGACGCCGGACCAACACAGGCCTTTTCTAAAGACGGCTCAGCAAAAAAATATATTTTAAAGATTAAATCTTTACAAATCAGACATAAAAAATATTATTAAGGGTATTGACATTAAGTGAAAAATCTCATATTATTTATGCAAGTTAGTCGTAGAAAGATAATATCACACACCAACGGATTTGTCCACAGACGGTCCGATTATTTTAAGGGGGATATATTAAATGGTATTTGAGAAAATTAGGGAAATTCTTTGTCAGCAGCTGGATATTGAGGAAGACACTGTAACAATGGAATCATCAATAATAGATGATCTTGGCGCGGACAGTCTGGACGTTGTTGATCTGCTTATGACAATGGAAGATGAATTTGATATAGAGGTGCCGGATGAAGATGTTGAGAAAATGAAGACTGTCGGCGACCTTGTTAAGTATGTAGAGGCAAACAAATAATTGAGCTTTTGCTTTATAATACGGCGTCCGCATAGCTTGTGGACGTCTTTTTCTTTACACTCATAAAGTGGAATTTAGAGCTTTATTTGCGAATAAAAGCTTTGACAGCGAAGCCTTTGAAATGCATTTTGAAGAGTTATATAAGATTATCAGAAATTGAATATAATGGATGTAATCATTTTTAAGCCACGGTGCTTGTAGGCATTTGCAATATTTGATGTTTTTAATGCAGTAAACTACTCTAATCTGTCATAAAAATATTTTAGAATCTGTGAAATCTGATATTTAATAATTTTTTCGACATTATATAAGTCGGGTGGGATAATACCAATTAGCGAATGACATAATATGCATGCAGTTTTAGCGTACTTATTTACATCAGCATATTCAAAATTTTTCTCAAGCGCGTGACTTGCATTTATCTATTAATTTATGCTAAAAATGGGAAGTATGTATTAGATAAGAAGTTAAGCAGAATCTCAATGAAAAAATAATGCATACTGAAAGCAGGCCTGACCAATTTATGTATGGTAATATACTCATTATAATTAATTATGAATTAATGCTGCTCGAGAGGCAAAAATACATATTGCAATAAGTTAAAATGTCGATTAATGCATTATATTGAAAAAAACAAATAATTATAATATAATAAAAATCATGTGATAAAACGCGGAACAGGAACGCGGCCTTGCGGTCATGAAAAGTATGCGGAATGTATATAATTTATTGCTTTTGTGCATACGCCTGTTTGAAAGGGGAAATATAAGTGGACGAGAAAAAGATGGTAGAAGCGATAACTCCAATGGAGGAGGACTTTGCGCAGTGGTATACCGATGTTGTTACAAAGGCGGAGTTGGTAGATTACTCCAGTCTGCGTGGGTTTATGGTATTGCGTCCGTACAGCACTGCCATATGGGAAAATATCCAAAGTGAGCTTAACAAAAGGTTTAAGGAAAAAGGGCATGAAAATGTCCTTATGCCGATGCTTATACCGGAAAGCTTTTTGCAGAAGGAAAAGGAGCATGTTGAGGGATTTGCTCCGGAAGTGGCGCTCGTTACTCACGGCGGCGGTGAAAAGCTGGCGGAGCCGCTCTGTATTCGTCCAACATCTGAAACGCTGTTTTGCGAGCATTATTCCCACATAGTGCATTCATGGCGTGATTTGCCGAAATTATATAATCAGTGGTGCAGCGTAGTAAGATGGGAGAAGTCCACACGCCCGTTTCTTCGTTCACGCGAATTTTACTGGCAAGAGGGGCATACTATACACGAAACGGCGGAGGACGCCGTTGCCGAAACTTTCAGGATGCTCAACGTTTATGCCGATTTCTGCCGTGATGTTTTAGCCATGCCGGTTATAAAGGGCAAGAAGACGGAAAAGGAGAAATTTGCCGGCGCCGTCGATACTTATACGGTAGAGGCGATAATGCACGACGGCAAGGCGCTTCAGGCGGGAACGTCGCATTATTTCGGCGATAAATTCTCTCGCCCCTTTAATATAACCTTTACCGGCCGCGACAACAAAATAAATTATCCCATGCAGACTTCGTGGGGCATGAGCACAAGAATAATAGGTGCAATAATAATGTCGCACGGCGACAACAGCGGACTGAAACTGCCCCCGAGGATAGCTCCGTGTCAGGTTATAGTCGTGCCGGTGGCCTCGCACAAGCCGGGCGTAAAGGAAGCGGCCGAGAAGATAAAGCAGGACATATCAAGCTATGCAAGAGCAGAAATAGATTTATCAGAGCAGTCGCCGGGCTGGAAGTTCGCCGAGTATGAGATGCGCGGCGTGCCGCTCAGGCTTGAAATAGGTCCGCGTGATTTGCAAAACGAGCAGTGCGTATTAGTGCGCCGCGACACGGGTGAGAAATCAATTGTGCCGCTAAACAGCCTTGACAGAGAGATACCGCGCCTGCTTGATGAAATCCATATGAATATGTACAAAACGGCAGAGAAGCGGCTTAACGACATGACATTTACGGCAAAGACATATGATGAATTTAAGGAAATATTCGAGCGTGGCAACGGCTTTGTAAAAGCCATGTGGTGCGGCGACAGGGAATGTGAGGAAAAAATAAAGGAAGAGACCGGCGTAACCTCGCGCTGCATGCCTTTTGAAGAGGAACACGTGTCGGATACTTGTATTTGCTGCGGCAAAAAAGCGAAAGCTCTTGTTTATTGGGGAAAGGCTTATTAAATTTTAATACCTTGTAAATAAATAATATTTATGGTTGTAAAAAGGAATATAAAGTGATAAAATAGCATTTACGAATTTATAAAAGCATTAGGAGTGGTTCTTTTGTCTCGGTCAGGAAAAGTTGCGGCGATTTATACGCTTGTGGTGGTTATGCTGCTTTCTGCTACAATATGGACATTTGCTGAAGAAGACTCCAGCGGCTCTTCATCAGTAACATCAAGCGATTCGCAGCCATCGTCAGTAACTTCTGAGCCGACATCAGAGCCTGCCGAATCTTCAGTTGAAAGCTCCTCTTCTTCTGAAACGGTTTCGTCTCAGCCGACAGAATCATCCGAAGCCCCGGCAGAGAGCTCTCGTCCCTCGTCATCATCAAGACCATCCTCATCATCACGGCCGTCGTCATCATCTCGTCCTTCATCTTCATCGCGGCCGTCGTCATCACGTACATCATCTAGGGTCTCTTCATCGTCACGCGCTGAATCAAGCGAGGGTAGCGAGTCAGATGAAGAGAGCAGCAGCTCTTCGCGGGCAAGCAGCTTGGCCAGTTCATCTGAATCTGCGGCAGCCGGCACGGTCACTTCAAGTGAAGTAAGCAGTAGCCAGGCGGGTGGATCCGGCGGAGGGATATCAAGTATTAAGTCTTGGATATGGCTGCCCATAGTTCTTATTGTATTATCCGTAGGTGTACTCATATTTGTAAATGTCAACGCTTACAGGCAGCGCAAGCTCCAAAAGGCTGCTGACGCTAAGCTTGAGCGTTACCGCAAGGGGCTTGTTGGTGAGGATGAAATGATATATAGCGATGAGGATGGAACCGGAGTAGATGCAGACGGCGAAGGAATATCTGAAGATGGGGAGCATGAAGACTTCTATATAGACGACAGATATTTTGACGACGACTTTAATATGGATAACGAGCCGTCTGATGTACAGCAATCTGGCTATGATGATTATAATGGCGATTTTTATGGAGACAATAACTATAATAGCTATGATAATCAGGATTTAATCGATAATAAGTCGGACAGCGTAAAGAAGATGAAAAAGAGAATAGACGACAATCCGTTTGTTTAAATTTAAAGGTATCCGCCGGGCCTAAGCCCGGCGGAAAATTTTATGGGGAATAATGATAAAAAGATGAAAAAAGTGCTTGCAATATGGCCAATAGTGTGATAATATTATCAAGCATGCTGTGGTAGTGTGCGTTGATATGCGTTGATGCGGTAGGTGGCCGTCCTCTGAGACGGGGAATTATCGCGGAGTATGTCCGATTTTAAACCGGGCGAAATTATCATATACTATTATAATGTGTATATGAAGGCTGAAGACCCGGATACAGCCCTGTGGCTGGTCCGGTTTTATCATTGTGATGGATGAAACACCCGGCACAATGTAAAGTTTTTAGCAAGCCCGCCATCTAAAATTTTTGGGAGGCGACGTAAGTGGCAGTAAAAGCAAAAATCAGAATAAGGATAAAGGGATATGACCACAAGCTTGTGGATCAGGCGGCCGACAAGATAGTCGAGACGGTTAAGCGCACAGGCGCCCGCGTATCTGGGCCGGTGCCGCTGCCGACGGAGAAGGAAGTTGTAACGATACTCCGCGCGGTACACAAGTACAAGGACAGCCGTGAGCAGTTTGAAATGCGCACGCACAAGAGATTAATTGATATTTTACGCCCATCAAACAAGACCGTTGAAGTTTTGACAGGCTTAGAGCTTCCGGCCGGCGTAGAAATAGAAATGAAGCTGTAATTTCTGCGGCTTCAGGTCAAGTTGGCAAACGCCAACCAATAACCAAAGGAGGAAAGGATTATGCAGAAGAGCATAATAGGCAAAAAACTCGGCATGACTCAAATCTTTGACGAGAACGGCAAGTTCATTCCTGTCACCGTCATAGAGGCCGGACCGTGTGTAGTCGTTCAGAAGAAGACTATGGAAAAAGACGGATATGAGTCGGTACAGATAGGATACGGCGACATGAAGGCCGACAAGGTTAAGAAGCCATTAAAGGGCCATTTCGCCAAGGCTGATGTAGCGCCGAAGCGCGTACTGAGAGAGTTCAGATATGATGATGTATCTGCTCTGAACGTAGGCGACCTTATAAAGGCGGACATCTTTGCAGAGGGCGAGCGCGTAGACGTCGTCGGACGCAGCAAGGGTAAAGGCTACGCCGGCGTTATCAAAAGATGGAACTTTGCAAGGCTTAAGGAATCGCACGGTACAGGTCCTGTTGCCAGAAAGGGCGGTTCTATAGGTATGAACAGCACGCCGTCCCGCGTGTTCAAGGGCAAGAAGATGTCCGGACATCTCGGCAACGAGCGTGTGACAGTACAGAATCTTGATGTTGTCAAGGTAGACGCTGAGAACAACATTATAGCCGTTAAAGGCGCCGTTCCCGGCCCAAAAGGCGGCATAGTTGTAATATCTGACAGCGTTAAGAGAGCGTAAGGGAAGGAGAGTATACAATGCCTAATGTAGCAGTAATGGATATGGCGGGCAAAAAGGTTGAGGAAATGACCCTCAGCGATGCCGTATTTGGTATAGAGCCCAACGCAGCGGTAATGCACATGGCTGTTGTCGCTTACCTGGCCAATCAGCGCTCTGGGACGCAGTCGACGCTTACAAGGTCTGAAGTAACCGGCGGCGGTAAAAAGCCGTGGAGGCAGAAGGGCACCGGCCACGCAAGACAGGGTTCAATAAGGGCTCCGCAGTGGCAGCATGGCGGCATAGCTTTAGGACCTAAGCCGAGGAGCTATCGTCAGGATATGAATAAAAAGCAAAGGCAGCTTGCGATTAAGTCTGCGTTGTCTGACAAGGTTCTTACCAACGACCTTATAGTGCTTAGCGAGCTTGTAGCCGATGATTATAAGACAAAGCTTATAGCGGCTATGCTCAGCGCGCTCGGCGCAGGGAAAAAAGTTCTTATAGTTTTAGACAGCAACGACAAAAAAGCTGTGTACAGCGCACGTAATATAGAGGGCGTAAAAGTCGCGCAGGCAAACACAATAAACACCTACGACATAATAAACGCCGATACTCTTATTATAGTGAAAAACGCTGTCGCTATGATTGAGGAGGTATATGCCCAATGAAAATAGCACAGGATATTGTAATATCGCCTGTTATAACCGAAAAGACGATGGGCACAGCCGATCAGAGGAAATACACCTTTAAGGTTGCTAAAGATGCAAACAAGGTGGAGATAGCAAAAGCAGTTGAAGAGCTGTTTGATGTAAAGGTAGAAAAGGTAAATACAGCGAATGTTCGCGGACAGAAGCGCCGCATGGGCCGCAACGAGGGCTACACAGCCAGCTGGAAGAAGGCCACTGTAACGCTTACTGAGGACTCCAAGAAGATAGAGTTCTTTGAGAGCATGATGTAATTTGCCTATGAGGCACATATGGGGTAGGGCATGCCCCGCAAAGCCAATAAGAGGAGAGTGAATCCGAATGCCAGTTAAACATTACAAGCCGACGACTCCCGGCAGAAGAGGGATGTCGGTTATCGATTATTCCGGCCTGTCAAAGACCGGACCGGAAAGAAGCCTGCTGCAGCCACTTAAAAAGAATTCCGGCCGCAACAGCTACGGCAGAATAACCGTTCGTCATCGCGGCGGCGGAAATCGCCGTAAGTACAGAGTTATAGACTTTAAGAGACTTAAGTTCGATGTGCCGGCCAAGGTATTAACAATAGAATACGACCCGAACCGTACAGCGCACATTGCTCTTATACAGTATGAAGACGGCGAGAAGAGCTACATTTTAGCCCCGAACGGCCTGAAGGTTGGCGACACCGTTATAAACGGTCCCGGCCACGATATCGTGACCGGCAACGCCATGCCGCTTAGCGCAATTCCGACAGGTACTTTCGTACACAACGTCGAGCTTCATCCCGGCAAGGGCGGCCAGCTGGCTCGCAGCGCCGGCAACATGGCTCAGCTCATGGCTAAGGAAGGCAAGCTTGCACTTCTAAGACTGCCGTCGGGCGAGCTTAGAAATGTTCCCGACAACTGCATGGCGACAATAGGCCAGGTCGGCAACATAGAGAAAGAAAATGCAAGCCTCGGCAAAGCCGGCCGCAAGCGTCACATGGGCATAAGGCCTACGGTGCGCGGCTCGGTCATGAACCCGGTTGACCACCCGCACGGCGGTGGTGAGGGCAAGTCTCCGATAGGACGTCCCGGCCCTGTAACACCGTGGGGCAAGCCGGCGCTTGGATATAAGACCCGCAAGAATCATAAGCAGTCAGATAAGCTTATAGTAAAACGTCGCGGCACTAAATAGTCGAAGGGAGGAACCGAGTAATGGGAAGAAGTGTTAAAAAAGGACCATATGTACAACCTGTACTTTTAAAGCGCGTTCAGGAAATGAACAACAGCGGCGAGAAGCGCGTGCTTAAGACTTGGAGCCGCTCATCTACCATATTCCCTGATTTTGTCGGCCATACCTTCGCGGTACACGACGGACGCAAGCATGTTCCGGTATATGTAACGGAAGACATGGTAGGCCACAAGCTGGGCGAATTTGCCCCTACGAGGACATTTAAGGGTCACGCAGGCTCTAAGACGACAGCCACAAAAGGCAAATAAACAGGCGTAGAAAGGAGAGTTTAGACTATGGAATCAAAAGCGGTTCTGACATATGCGCGTATATCGCCCCGCAAAGTACAGATAGTGCTGGACCTTATACGCAATCAGCCGGCGGACAAAGCCATGGCAATACTCAAACATACGCCTAAGGCTGCGTGCGAGTATTTAATAAAGCTTTTAAAATCTGCAATGGCGAATGCCGAGAACAATCACAATATGGATGTGTCGAGGCTTTATGTGGCATATTGCCACGTTGGCCCGGGTCCGATACTCAAGAGGATACGTCCAAGGGCGCACGGACGCGCATACCGTATAAACAAAAGGACATCTCACATCACCCTTGTGCTAAGGGAAATGGAAGAATCTGTATGAGGAGGAAAATAGATGGGCCAGAAAGTTAACCCGCACGGTTTACGCGTAGGCGTCATAAAAAACTGGGACTCACGCTGGTTTGCGAAGAAAAACGAATTCGGCGACACCCTGGTAGAAGACTATAATCTGCGCAAGATGCTGAAAAAAGACCTTTACGGCGCCGGCGTACCGAAGATAGAAATTGAGCGTGCCGCATCCCGCGTGCGCATCTTTATTCACTGCGCGAAGCCCGGTATGGTAATAGGCCGCAACGGTGCTGAAATCGAAAAGATTAAGGCAAAGTGCGAAAAAGTGCTTAACAAGCCGGTATCGATAAACATTGTCGAGGTAAAAAACCCCGACCTCAACGCACAGCTTGTAGCGGAGAATATAGCCGCACAGCTTGAGAGGCGTATATCTTTCCGCCGCGCAATGAAGCAGGCCATAGGCCGTGCTATGAAGCTTGGCGCAAAGGGTATAAAGACACAGGTATCAGGCCGTCTCGGCGGCGCTGAAATAGCCAGAACAGAACATTATCACGAGGGAACAATCCCTCTGCAGACACTGAGGGCTGACATAGACTACGGATTTGCTGAGGCAAATACGACTTACGGCCGCATAGGCGTAAAGACCTGGATATACAGGGGCGAGCTTCTGCAGGACGTAAGACGGCCTTCACGCAGGGAAGGAGGCAAACGCAATGCTGCTCCCAAAGCGCGTTAAATACCGCAGGGTCCAGAGAGGCCGCATGAAGGGCAAGGCGACCCGCGGAAATACAATAACCTATGGCGAGTACGGCCTGCAGGCACTTGAGCCGGCATGGATATCATCCGCACAGATAGAGGCGGCCCGTGTTGCCATGACACGTTACATCAAGCGTGGCGGTCAGGTATGGATAAAGATATTCCCTGACAAGCCGATTACGCAGAAGCCTGCCGAGACCCGCATGGGTTCCGGTAAAGGTTCACCGGAATACTGGGTGGCGGTAGTAAAGCCGGGCCGTGTTATGTTTGAGCTCGGCGGCGTTAGCGAGGACTTAGCCCGCGAGGCTATGAGACTTGCAGCCCACAAGCTGCCAATAAAATGCAAATTTGTAAAGAAGCAAGACGAGACGGGTGGTGAGCAATAATGAAAGCTAAGGATTTAAAGACAAAATCTGCCGAAGAGCTGAACAAGCAGCTTGTAGACCTCAAGGATGAGCTTTTTAAACTTAGGTTCCAGCATGCCATCAACCAGCTTGAAAACCCTATGCGCATCAAAGCCGTTAAAAAGGATATTGCTCGTGTGAAGACGATACTCAGGGAGCAGGAACTTAACGGCGCTGAATCGTAAGAAAGTGAGGGCATGTAAGTGAGTGACAGAAATCTCAGAAAACAGAAGGTCGGCCGTGTTGTAAGCGACAAGATGGACAAAACAGTAGTAGTTGCTATAGAAGACAGCAAAAGGCACCCTCTGTATAAAAAGATAATCAGAAATACGGTCAGGATAAAGGCCCACGACGAGAAAAACGAGTGCGGCATAGGCGACCGTGTTCAGGTGATGGAAACACGTCCTCTCTCAAAGGACAAGAGATGGCGCGTAGTAAATATTATCGAGAAGGCAAAATAAGCCTGAACAAAGGAGGAAGACACTGTGGTACAGCAGCAGAGTTACCTCAAAGTGGCCGACAACACCGGCGCGAAGGAAATTATGTGCATTCGCGTGCTTGGCGGTTCCGGCAGGAGGTATGCAGGTATCGGTGATGTTATCATCGCATCTGTAAAAAAGGCAGCGCCGGGCGGCGCGGTCAAAAAGGGCGATGTTGTCAAAGCTGTCGTAGTGCGCTCGGTTCGAGGCATTAGGCGCGATGACGGCACATATATAAGATTTGATGATAATGCCGCCGTTATTATAAGAGAAGACAAAAACCCCAGAGGTACCCGTATCTTTGGCCCAGTCGCAAGAGAACTGAGAGAGAAAGATTACACAAAAATACTCTCTCTTGCTCCTGAAGTGCTTTAAGGAGGTACGAGTATGAAAAACAAGTTAAATATAAAAAATGGCGATACCGTTATGATAATGACGGGCGACAAGGACACTAACCGCGGTAAGACCGGCAAGGTCATCGGCGTAAGCCCGAAAGAGGGCAAGGTCATTGTCGAGGGGCGCAACATGGTATCAAAGCATGTAAAGCCGCGCAAGGCAGGCGATCCGTCCGGCATAGTAAAGGCGGAAAGCGCCATATATGCATGCAAGGTGCAGATAGTATGCCCCAAATGCAACAAACCGACGCGTGTCGGCAAGAAAATAAACGAAGATGGTACAAAGGACCGCATATGCAAAAAGTGCGGCGCTACACTGTAAGCAGAGGAGGAAACATGACATGTCAAGGCTTAGGGATTATTATATGAACGAAGCCGCACCAGCATTGATGAAGAAATTCTCATACAAGAGTGTTATGCAGATTCCGAAGCTCGATAAAGTAATCATCAATGTATCATGTGGCGAAGCAAAAGACAATTCAAAGGTTATGGATGCCATATTAAACGACCTCAGTGTAATAACCGGCCAGCGTCCTGTAATATGCAAGGCAAAAAAGTCGGTAGCTAACTTCAAGCTGAGGGAAGGTCACCCGATAGGCGCAAAGGTAACGCTGCGCGGCGACCGTATGTACGATTTTGTCGACAGGCTGTTCTCACTCGCCCTTCCGAGGGTTAGGGACTTCAGAGGAATAAATCCGAACTCCTTTGACGGAAGAGGAAATTACTCAATGGGTCTTAAAGAGCAGCTTATTTTCCCGGAAATAGATTTTGACAAGATAGACAAGATACGCGGCATGGACATAAACTTCGTAACGACTGCAAAGTCGGACGAAGAGTGCAAAGAGCTGCTCACGATGTTGGGCGCTCCGTTTTCAAAGTAAGGAGGCGAAGATATGGCAAAGACATCTATGAAGATTAAACAGAAGAGACCGGCAAAGTTCTCTACAAGGGAGTACAACCGCTGCAAAATATGCGGCCGCCCGCACGCTTATCTTCGCAAATACGGTATATGCCGCATTTGTTTCAGAGAGCTTGCATACAAAGGTGAAATTCCCGGCGTAAAGAAGGCAAGCTGGTAAAAAGCATACGCAAAGGAGGTTAATGGCATGCAGATAACCGATACTATAGCCGATATGCTGACAAGAATACGCAATGCGAATTCTGCAAGGCACGAATCGGTTGATATACCCGCCTCAAACATGAAGAAGGCGATAGCGCAGATTCTGCTCGATGAAGGCTATATAAAGAGCTTCAGCGTCATAGAAGACGGCAAGCAGGGCATAATCCGCGTCGTACTTAAGTACGGAGAGAACAAGACACAGGCCATAACAGGGCTAAGAAGGGTTTCGAAGCCCGGATTGCGCATATACACCGATGTTGAAAATATGCCCAAGGTTCTTAAGGGACTTGGCATAGCAATCCTTTCTACATCGAAAGGTATTATGACAGACAAGCAGGCTCGTCGCGAGAATGTAGGCGGCGAAGTACTTGCATTTGTATGGTAAGGGGGATTTTACATGTCGAGAATAGGTAGAAAACCCGTAGCTATACCTGCAGGTGTGGATGTAAAGCTCAATGGCCATGAAATGACGGTAAAGGGTCCCAAGGGCACGCTTACGCAGACATTTCATGAGAATATGATAATTGAAGTAACCAAGGAAGAGATTACGGTTAAGCGTCCGAACGATGAAAAGGAAAACCGCGCTCTGCATGGACTCACCCGCACACTCATAGCGAATATGGTAGAAGGCGTGACGAACGGCTACTCCAAGGCGCTGGAAATACAGGGCGTAGGTTATCGTGCACAGAAGCAGGGCAAAAATCTTGTTATGAACCTTGGATATTCACATCAGGTAATAGTTCCGGAAATTCCAGGAATAACAATAGACGTCCCGGCGGCAAACCAAATAGTAATATCCGGCCCGGATAAGCAGATGGTAGGACAGTTTGCATCAGAAGTACGCGGCAAGCGTCCGCCGGAGCCGTATAAGGGCAAAGGTATCCGCTATGTTGGCGAATATGTCCGCCGCAAAGAGGGCAAAGCAGCTAAGAAGTAAGGAGTGAATTTAAATGGTAACAAGGACTGATTCCAACAAGTCTCGTCAGAAGAGGCATACGCGTGTCCGCGCAAAGATTACCGGCACGTCAGAGCGTCCGCGCCTGAATGTTTTTCGCTCCGAGGCGCATATATATGCCCAGATAATAGATGACACAAAGGGAGTAACTCTTTGCAGCGCATCGTCGGTAGAAAAAGATTTTGACGGCAAAGGCTCAAATAAAGAAGGGGCACGCAAGGTCGGCGCGAAGATAGCCGCGCGTGCAGCTGAAAAAGGCATAACAGACGTAGTATTCGACAGGGGCGGATACATTTATCACGGCCGCGTCAAGGAGCTGGCCGAAGGCGCCCGTGAGGGCGGACTCAAGTTCTGATAAAGGAGGAGATTACTTTTGGCTAACATTGACGCAACAGCAGTACAGGAATTAGAAGAGCGCGTAGTATCCATAAACCGTGTTGCGAAAACGGTTAAGGGCGGACGTATATTCAAGTTTTCGGCGTTAGTAGTTGTCGGCGACCGTGAAGGCAAAGTAGGCTTTGGACTTGGCAAAGCATCAGAGGTTCCGGACGCTATACGCAAGGGTATAGAAGAAGCAAAGAAAAATATGATAACGGTGTCTTTAAAGGGCACTACGATACCTCACGAAGTAACGGGCGAGTTTGGCGCAGCTTCTGTTCTGCTCAAACCGGCTGTTGAAGGTACCGGCGTTATCGCTGGCGGTCCGGTGCGTGCCGTGCTCGAGTGTGCAGGCATAAAAGACATTCGTTCAAAGGCACTGCGCTCAAACAACCCGAACAACGTTGTAAGGGCTACGGTAAAAGGTCTTGCATCTCTGCGCAATGCGGAGCAGGTAGCGGCTATTCGCGGCAAGACTGTAAAAGAAATATTAGTATAGAAGGGGGAGCAGTGAAATGCCGACCAAAAAAGCAAGCGAGAAGTCGGGCAGCGTAAAGGTAAGACTTATAAAAAGTCTTATAGGCTCCGGCGAGAAGCAGATAGCTACAGCAAAAGCTCTTGGGCTGCATAAAATAGGTGATGAAACTGTTCAGCCCAATAATATGCAGACACAAGGCAAAATAAAGAAAATATGCCACCTCGTAGAGGTAACCGAAGCGTAAGCAAGGAGGTGCAAGCTATGAAAATACATGAACTTTCTCCGGTACCTGGCTCAAACAGGCCGAGCAAGCGTGTAGGCCGCGGTGCCGGTTCAGGCCAGGGCAAAACTGCTGGCAAAGGGCATAAAGGTCAGAAAGCACGTTCAGGCGGTAGCATACGACCGGGATTTGAAGGCGGCCAGATGCCATTCTACATGAGATCACCGAAAAGAGGGTTTAACAATATCTTTGCAAAGAAATATACGGCTGTTAATGTATCTGCACTTGATGTGTTTGAAGACGGCGCCGTTATTGATGCACAGTCCTTAATGGAAAAAGGTATTATTAAAAAATCTTTAGACGGCGTAAAAATAATAGGACACGGGGATGTTACAAAGAAATTTACTGTAAAGGCCACATCTTTTTCCGAGTCTGCAAAGCAGAAGATAGAGGCGGCCGGCGGTAAAGCGGAGGTGCTGTAAATGCTGCAGACGCTGAAAAACGCTTGGAAATTAGTCGATCTTCGTAAAAAGATATTATTTACACTGCTTATAATAGTAATATTCAGAATAGGCTCACACATTCCGGTTCCGTTTGTGGACGTTGATGCATTGAGCAATAGTGCGACAACCGGCGGCGACTTTTTCAGCTATCTTAATATACTTACCGGCGGCGCTATGAACTACGGTGCGCTGTTTGCAATGTCAGTAACGCCGTATATTAATGCTTCAATTATAATACAGCTGTTGGGAGTTGCAATTCCGGCTCTTGATCGCCTCAGAAAAGAAGGCGAGGAAGGTCAGAAAAAGCTGTCGACGATAACTCGAATAGTTGCTATGGCAATAGCGCTGCTGCAAGGCTTTGGATATTTCATGATGCTTAGCAATGCAGGATATCTTAACATAGGCAGCAGCTGGTTTGATCTTATATTTGCCGGAATAGTAATAATAGCGTGCTTCACAGCGGGGTCTGCGCTTATAATGTGGCTGGGCGAGCAGATAGACAACCGCGGTGTCGGAAACGGCATATCTATTATACTTTTTGCGGGTATTTTATCACGTGCTCCGCAGGCATTTGCCGCGTTATGGAGCTACTTCTTTGATTACCACATGTATATTCCAGTAATAGCGATAATTTTGGTGTTCTTTGCGGTAATAGTTTTCATCGTCTTTATGACAGACGGCGAACGCCGCATACCAGTGCAGTATGCAAAGAGAGTTGTCGGACGCAAGATGTACGGCGGACAGAGCTCGCATATACCAATAAAGGTAAACATGTCGGGCGTTATGCCGATAATCTTTGCCAGCTCTATACTCGCACTGCCGAGCACAATACTTTCATTTATGAGCAACACCGAAAGCACTATGTACAGACTGCTTTCAGTAATGGGCTACAGAAGCGTATTTTATGCTATAGTATATCTGCTGCTCATTATAGGTTTTGCATATTTCTATGTACAAATCCAATACAATCCGATAGAGATGGCGAACAACCTTCGCAAGAACAACGGCGCCATACCGGGATACAGACCCGGCAAGCCGACCTCAGACTTTATAGCGAAGATACTTTCAAAGATAACGCTGGTTGGCGCATTATTCCTTGGAGTTATTGCTGTACTGCCTATAATAATAGGTTCGGTCGGCGGCATAAATGTGTCGCTTGGCGGTACGTCGATACTGATAGTCGTAGGCGTTGCGCTTGATACGGTAAATCAGCTTGAATCTCAGATGCTTATGAGGCATTATAAAGGTTTCTTGGATTAGTCTGAAGGGGATAGGTTTTATGAATCTTATACTTTTGGGCGCGCCGGGTGCCGGCAAGGGGACGCAGGCGGATGCGATACGCGATGCGTTTTCCATACCGGCGATATCAACTGGGAATCTGCTTAGGGAGGACATAAAGATAGGTACTCCGGCGGGTCTTAAAGCCAAGGACTATATGGACGCAGGGCAGTTAGTACCAGATGATATAGTAATAGATGTGCTCAAAGAGAGAATAGTGCAGGATGATTGTCAAAACGGTTTTATTCTTGACGGCTTTCCAAGGTCGATACCTCAGGCTCAGGCATTGGAAAAAATGGGCGTAAAAATAGACAAAGTTATATCAATAGAGGTTGAAGACGATGAAATAATACGTCGCATAACCGGCAGGCGGGTTTGCTCCGCCTGCGGGACCTCTTATCATATAATCGACAACAAGCCGCAAAAGGAGAACATCTGTGACAAATGCGGCGGGAAGCTTATTATTCGCGATGATGACACTGAGGAAACAATAAAAAGTAGGCTCGAGGTATATCATAAACAGACAGAGCCGTTAAAGTCCTTTTATAAAAAAGAGGGCAAGCTCATTATTGTGATAGGACAAAAGGAAGTTAAGGACACAACGAGACTTACTCTTAAAGCCCTGGAAAGCTGAGAAAAATGATAATAATAAAGAATGAAAGAGAAATAGAGGCCATGAAAGAAGCCTGCCGCATATCAGCTGGTGCGCTGAAATTGGCGGGTGAGGCTGTGGAGCCGGGTGTTACTACAGCTGAAATTGACAAACTGGCATATGATTATATAAAGAGTCAGGGAGCCGAGCCGAACTTTCTCGGATATGGCGGATTTCCGGGTACAGCGTGTATATCGATAAATAATGAGGTAATACACGGCATACCCGGCCACCGCAAGATTAAAAACGGCGATATAGTTTCAATAGATCTCGGCGCAAAAATAGGCGGCTATAATGGCGACAACGCTGCCACATTTGCCGCAGGCGATGTATCAGAAGAAGCCAAGCGGCTTATGGAAGCTACAGAGCAGAGCCTGTATGAGGGAATAAAAAAGGCGGTAGCCGGCAACAGGATAGGCGATATATCCCATGCTGTACAGCAGTATGTCGAGGCGCGCGGTTACTCGGTGGTACGAGAATATGTCGGCCACGGCGTAGGTGCGAGCCTTCATGAGGAGCCTGAGGTTCCAAACTTTGGCCGGCCGTCGCATGGGCCAAGGCTGATACCGGGCATGACGTTGGCGATTGAGCCGATGGTAAATCTCGGCGAGCCGGAGGTTAGGGTGCTTAAAGACAAATGGACAGTAGTGACGAGAGATGGTTCGTTGTCGGCACATTTTGAGCACTCTGTACTAATAACGTCAGACGGGCCGGTGATACTGACACAGCCCTGATACGGAGGAAAGATATGGAGCTGTGCAGAGGGCGCGTAGTGAAAATCAGAGCGGGCCGTGATGCTGGTACATTTATGGCGGTAGCCGATTTTGACAACAGCCGGGTATATTTAGTAAACGGCAATGACAGGTGTCTTGATAAGCCGAAATCAAAAAATTATAAGCACATAACGCTTACAAAAATGGTTTTAGATGAAGATACAATGTCGGCCGATAAAAAGATAAAAAGAAAATTGCGAGAAATAAGAGAAAGCAGACGCCTGAAGGAGGTATTTGATTGTCAAAACAAGATATGATTGAAGTAGAGGGCACAGTAACAGAAGCGCTGCCCAATGCGACATTTAAAGTAGACATAGGGAACGGTCATACCATTTTGGCGCATATATCCGGCAAGCTGCGAATGAATTTTATCCGCATACTGCCAGGCGATAAGGTAACGGTAGAGATGTCGCCGTATGATCTAACAAAGGGACGCATTACGTGGAGGTCAAAATAAATTCTGCGTATTGTAAAATATAACTGCTGAGAAGTGGAGGTTAAGGTTATGAAAGTCAGACCTTCTGTCAAAAAGATATGTGATAAATGCAAGATAATTAAACGCAAGGGCCGCGTAATGGTAATATGCGAGAACCCGAAACACAAACAGCGCCAGGGA
>JAUUSE010000016.1:0-39694 GCA_030842085.1 Bacillota bacterium
ACATTGAAAAGGGACGCAAGCCGGTGCCGGATGAAATATTGGAGCAGCTGCCAAGGCTTCTGCTTTTAGATGAAGCAGAAACAAACGAAATGTACGATTTAGCTGCTAAGTCGCGCAATACCATCAGCGCAGACCTGCCGGATTACATAATGAAAAAGGATATTGTACGCGCGGCGCTTCGGACGGCTAAAAAGCATAATGTCACAGATAAACAATGGGAAGACTTTATTAGACGTATAACAAAGGATAAGGAGTAATCGCATCGGAAAGGGAGTACAAATGTCAGTAATATATTATCGTCCGCAGGTGCTGGAGACAATAGCCCGTCAAACCTTATGCAAATATGATTGCGGCTATTTAAATCAGGCACCTGCTGCCGTACCGATTGAAATGATAATAGAAAACATCTTCCATCTGACAATCGAATATCAGTATTTAACCAACAACGCACGTGAGCTCGGCCGCATGATCTACGACAACGGAATTACGACCTACTATGACCAAGATTTAGGTGATTATGCTCTCATGCGCGTGCAGGCCGGTACTATGCTGATAGATGCTTCCCTTTTAAAAAAAGAAATGTGTGGCCGGCTGCGATTTACGCTTGCACATGAATTGGCGCATTATATAATTCATAAACGGATATTCTGCGGCACAGGCGTTGCAGCGGCTCTTTACAATAACAATGCCGATGAAGACGCGATGGAATGGCAGGCAAACTATCTTGCCAGAGCTATCCTTATGCCGAACGGTCAGATAAAACGATGCTTTTACGCATTGCGGCCTTTATGTATAAGCGAAAGTGAATTTATAAAGCAAATAGCAGCTATCTTTGAAGTTTCAAAACAGGCGATGAAAATTCGACTTAAAGACTTTGGTCTTATTTAGGTTATAAAAAATTTACATCGAATATTCGCTAATTAGCGAATATTAAAGTGAGGAGGAAGTCATATGCAAATCTCAACAATACCAAAAAAGCGGTACCGGATATCCTGTGTATGCTGTGGGAGGCTTATCAGCACCGACAGCAACAATCGTCCTTTTCGAGTAGAGGTCAGAAAGAAAGAATATGAGGAGGCATATGACAAAATAACACGCTGTCCACGATGCCAAACATGGCTCGGCGTGTTCAAATGAAGACAGTTAAATAAAAAATAAATTCATATAACTGAGTACGAGCCTACAGCCGGAAACGCTGGTATATAACCCAGTAGGAGCGAGCTTACGAAATGCCGACAAGTTATAGCTTTTAACGCTATGCTTGCGGCATTTTTATTTTTGTCTTTTCCGCGTTAAAAGCGGAAAGGACAAAATGGACGTTAGAATTCGTAGCCCTCCAATCAAGATGAATTTCAAAAAATTCAAATTGATTGGAGGGAATAAAGGTGAAGTACACACCTAAAAAAATATTTATCAAGAAAAATAACGGATATGCAGAGATTACCTGTGAGGAATTCTGCAGGCGAAGGAGTACAGATAAGATTTTTGTGAGCAAAAAGTTCATTCCCATAAACTCCATGTTAATGGAGGTATCACCTGAGCAGTACGGCGACTTTTACAAACAGTGCCGCCGCCAAAGGTATTTGAAAGAGTGCGCAGTGAAAAACGGCGAAATCTCAATTGATATGCTCACAACAGACGAATTTTGCGGCGAAGAAATTCTCATTGATGAGAGCGGCAGCGTAGATGAGCTGGCAATCCAAAATGTAATGCTTGAAAAGCTCCGTGATTGTTTTGGCATGTTGACGAACGAAGAAAAGAAGCTCATCAACGAGCTTTTTGTCAAGGAGCTGACAGAGCGTGAAATTGCCGCAAGTCATGGAGTTTCGCAGGCAGCCGTCCACAAACGAAAGGAAAAAATTTTAAATAAGCTTAGAAAAATGATGTAACAGGTTATCAGCCCCTCACTTTTTTGGCATGAAAAGTGAGGGGCAAATTATATATCTTTGTCCTACGCTCATTGACAACTTAATAGTACAGCGCATTTTTTACTTTCCCTCTGTTGTCGGCAAACCCGGCAAGCCACATGAGCGAACACACGAGGCGGACATCCGCCCGCGTCTTTAGGACTCAGACGGTGCGGCGCATCCGTACCGATGGCCATGACAGGCAGAGGCAACAATGTTACTTCCGTCCAGTCCTAAAGTCGAGCGTGATAAAACCGTCGCAACAAAGGAGGGCGGCTCGGAGCGATCCTCGGAGTGGTGAGATTCCAATGAGGCCAAATGCATGGCCGGAAAATGCGTTCCCTACTTGGGGCGTCGTGGACAAATACAAGTATATAACGCAAAACGATGATACAGCACAGAGGCAGGATGTTTCTTTGCCTCTGTGCTTTTTACTTAAACTACGGAGGAAAAACATATGCAGAAAATAAAACGCGGTGAAATTTACTATGCAGATTTATCGCCGACCATTGGAAGCGAGCAGGGCGGTATTCGCCCAGTGATAATTGTGCAGAACGACACGGGAAATTATTACAGTCCTACAACGATAGTAGCTGCAATTACCAGCAGAGAGGCAAAAACTAAACTGCCCACCCATGTGGAAATCGCAGCAAATGGCCTAAAGCAGAAATCTACTGTGCTGCTGGAACAGATTAGAACGCTGGATAAGCTGCGGCTGACAGAATATGTAGGTGAAGCTAAAACAGAGGAAATTGAAAAAATCGATAAAGCGCTTGCCACAAGTTTAGGAATCGAATATAAAGGAGAGCTGAAATGAGCGCAATAGTCAAAACATTAAAAATAAAAGTTTGGAATGAACAAAAACATCGTAATGAAATGCTTTTAGATGCTAAATCAATTTTTAATAAGCTGAAAGAGCATCTTGAAGAAAGAAACATGCTGCCAGATGCATCTTTTGAATTCTCATACGGCAGTTATGTTGACGCAGAAAATTATCTTCCGGATTTCGATAATGTCTCATTTATAGTTGATCTTCCAAATGACTATGGTATCGCAATGGATCTCTTATTAGATACAGAAAACGGCACAATACGGTTTGCCTATGGTTTGAGCAGCGGCAAAGATTTAGATGCTTATCTTAAAATGAATCGCATTGCAGCCGAATGCGTGCTTTATTTGCAGGGTAACGGCCAGCAATATGAACAGACGCATAACGAACTGGTTTTAACACCTGACGAAAGCATGACTATTGGCAATTTAATTCGGTATGAAATAACGAAAACACCGGATTCAAAATATACGGATTATTTACATGGACTACTCAATAAAGTCAATGCGCCTAATGTCATAAATGAAACCATCGAACACAAAGACAACGCATCATATGAACTGAAAATGTAGGAGGCAGTAAAATGAATAAATCCATAGCGGTAAATAACGCATCGTTTGCATATAGCCTGAATATGCTCAAGTTGCTGCTCAAAATGCAGCTCATAAACGAGGAGGAATACAATAAAATTATTGCTGTCAGCGCCAAGTATTACGGCGTGAAAAATTATTGTGTCTAAACTGATAATAATGTGGATTTTCGCTGGATGTATCCGAACTCCTGTGATAGTGTTGGTGTTGCCGAAAAGCTTATCGGTAATAAAGCAGCAGTGAAGCTGCAGAAAGGAAGAGAAAATGAGAAACATAACAGAAATCACCGCAAAAAGGCGGGAAACCGCAGAGCCGATACGGTTGGCAGCTTATTGCAGAGTATCCAGCGATTCAGACGACCAGAAACATTCCTACGCTGCGCAAGTAAGGCACTACACGGAATACACTCAGAAAAATCCGCAGTATATACTTGTCGACATTTATGCGGATGAGGGCATCACCGGAACGAGTATGAAAAAGCGCGACGACTTTAATCGTCTCATGCAGGACTGCAGGAAAGGAAAGATAGACCGCATCGTCGTCAAAACGATTTCACGGTTTGCTCGCAACACCGAAGAATTTCTTGCTGCACTGCGAATGCTCTCAAGTTTAGGAATCAGCGTGTTATTTGAGGAACAGGGCATCGATACCTCAAAACTCAATGGTGAAATGATAGTAACCCTTCCCGCTATGGCAGCGCAGCAGGAGTCGATTGCAATATCAGAAAACATGCGATGGAGCTACCAAAAGCGGATGGAATCCGGCGATTTTAACTGCTGTTGTCCCCCATATGGCTATGATATGGAGGATGGCAATCTTATAATCAATGAATCTGAAGCAGCCATAATTCGCCGAATCTTTGATATGTATCTGCAGGGCTATGGAATAAAAGCTATTACCAATAAATTAAATGAGGATATGATACTGACACGACGTAAACAGATAAAATGGAATCAATCTACTATTCGATATATACTTAATAATGAAAAGTATATGGGAGATTCCATCTTACAAAAGTGGTTTACCTCTGATACCCTACCATTCCGAAGGATAAAAAATGCAGGAGAAAAACCGAAATACTATGTAGAAAACAGCAATCCTGCTATTGTAAGCCGAGAGACCTATCAAGCAGCAAAGGCTCTGCAAAAGAAAAGAAAATTAAAATCATCCGGCGAAAGAAAAAAGGACTCTCATGTTCTTATCGGGATGATGCGATGTGCTCAGTGTGGGCGAGCCTTGCGAAGACAGCTTGTTGATGGCACACACTATTGGTTATGCACTGGCAAAGCAAGAGGCGATACTGACTGCAAAATAAGGCGGGTACATGAAAATGAAATATACTCCGCTTTTATGATGATGGCCGAAAAGCTTATAGATAATCGAAAGTAAATACGGATATGAGTTTATAACATGGGAAGGATCGCCAAATGATATATGGAATCGTTTTGACGTCCAAACTTCACCCAATTATGATTATATTAAAGAACTCTTTGCCACCCGCTCCGGTCTTATAAGCAAAAATCGGGTATTTAGCCGTAAGCAACTCGAAGATCTGCACAAAAGTCTCTTTTTTACTATAGAAAACGATATGGATTTGCCCTTTAAAGAGAAGTGGAGATTAGAAAAACTGATGTATAAGATTGCATATACTCTGCCGGAGATCCCTAATGAGGAATCTCCGAACAACTTCTTTGAACAGAGTATGTAATCAAACACCATTGAAATCTAAACGCGTTAGATTCGAAGAAGCTGGTGTTCAATGGCATTAGACAAATAGCTAATAGAATGCAAAGAAGACCTTATAAATCATAAAATTAAACAGTGGTTGGAGAGCTCTAAATGAAAACTCCAACCGCTGTTTAATTTTTAAATTGGAAAAACAAATTCCATTTAAAAGACAAAATTCGACATATTCTTATTGCAAATTTGGCTATAATTATAATATAATAATATTAAACTAATTTTTAATTTATTTATTAATTTTGACAATGGCAGGAGGTGCGTAACAAAGCTAAGAATACTAGATCGCTATTATTCTGTTTTACAAGGAGGTGAACTAAATGAAAGAGAAAATATCTAAAGTAGCATTAATAATAGGGCTGTGCATGCTGCCGGTATTTATTATAGCTATGGTGCTGCTGCTTTTCTTCAATAACTATTTGCCGGCTACTTGGGCGCCGATAGTGTTATATCAAATTATGTTTGCCTATTATTGCATAATGGCGGTAATTTTTTTGCTGGCAGTCATATTTAGGCGTATGAGCACAAAGCCGGTAAAAGTATTTTTTACTATTGGCACTTCCATGTTTTTATTTATGATTTTTTATCTGTTTTTGGCGCTTATAGCCCCGACGGGAGTTTCTTTTATCAATATTTCACTATTAGCTACTCATATAATTTATGTGTCCTATCTGATTATAATGGTAGTCTCTTATTTGATTGTAGCAATACTGGAAATAAAAGATATGGTTAGAGCATTAAGAGAAAGAGGGAAGTAAAATGAAAAGGGGAAAAATAGTTTCACTGCTTATAGCTTTCATAATGCTGATACAGGTTATACCGATAAGTGCTGCGGCTGATACTTATCAGGAAAATGTTTCTGAAACAGAGCTTTATCATTCCTATCAAAGCTTCATGCAGTATGCAGATGAGAATGGCATCCCATGCGGCGTCAGCTTTGAATCCTATAAAACAGAGTATGAGACACTGGGGTATGAAAGTACTGATGCCTACCTTAAAGACCTGTATAAGATTATTACTCCTGCGGAAAGCAACGAAATTCTCGATAATACAATTACCTTTGAAAAAATTGAGCTTGATGCGGCTTCTGGCTGCGAAGCATCTGATTTTGACCTGACAGACCTCGGATATGACGAAGAAACCGTTGAAGCTTATAAGGCTTATGCCGTACAAGCGGAAAACAGCTGTGTATATGGCATGTGCATCGAAGATTTCGTTTATAAATATGAAAACTCCGGGTTGAGCCTTGAGGAATACTGTGACGTCTTATATGAAGAAATTGCCGAAGAAGCCGCGTCTCAAAGTGCTTTGGCGGCCGAGGAGGCTTCATCCCCGACGGAAAACGATGACACAGTATCCGAAAACGCTGAAGCGGCCGACGGTCAGGATGCTGTTGCATACTCTTCCTCCAGCGGAGATTCCGGTTATTATTACGATATCGGAACATCTCTTCAGGTGCGTCCCAATTACAGCAAATATCATATAATCGACTTTGCTCAAAAAGGTGATATAATATTAGATGCAAAAGGCAGTGGTAGTGTAGCAGGACATGCAGCAATAGTAGATGGTTATATGTACAGCAAAACCTACGGAGAATATATAAGAGTTATAGAATCAATTAAGGACGGTGTCTGTTATGGCCTTTTTGACGATACCAGAGCAGATGAACGAGATTCATATCTTTTTAGGGTGAATAGTGCGACTATCTTTCAAAAAATGCTGCTGTTGAATTTTGCAGAAGGCAGCTTGGAAAGGGCTGGACGCTTGATATTACATATGACTATAGTGAGACTAAAGAAAAGTGGATGTGTTCACAGTTAGTATGGGCAGGCTATAAAAATCAAGGAATAGATATTGAAGGTGGCATACTTCCAGCAGTCCTTCCTTACGATATTACCTATTACAGTCCTTTAACCACACATATTAATTTCCGTGGAGTTTCAAATCCGGTCGGCACTCTTGATCTTGTAAGCGGCGAAAATGGACGTGTCAGGGTAGGCGGCTGGACATTTGATTATGACGAGCCCTCTGCTTCGGTAGACATACATGTGTATATCGGCGGTGACGTCGGCTCTCCTAACGCAGTAGGCTATAACATGGGGCCGACGAACACTTTAAGGGATGATGTCAACAATACTTACGGCGTAATCGGAAATCATGGGTATGACTTTATTATAACCACAGATAAACGAGGTGCACAGCCGGTATATGTTTACGCCATCAACAAAGGGGCAGGAGGCAATACGTTGCTTGGACAGACGACAGTAAATATTGGCGATACATCGCCCATTGGCAGCTTTGACGGCGTTGTTGTCGGCGAGTGGGGTAAGCTTACGGTATATGGCTGGGCGTTTGACTATGACAATACTTCTGCGCCAATAGACATACATGTGTATGTCGGCGGAGAGGCAGGTTCTCCAGGTGCGGTAGGCTATAACATGGGGCCGACAAACACTTTTAGAGGTGATGTCAACGACGTTTACGGCATAAGCGGAAATCACGGTTACAGCTATACCATCAACACCAATATGCGAGGTATGATGCCGGTTTATATTTACGCTATTAATATAGGCTCCGGCGGCAATACGATGATAGGCATGAAGCATGTTGATTTTTCATAAGTAAAAATTAAATAGAGTGAAAACACCATTGATTTCTGCCAAATGCGGTTTGAACATCAATGGTGTTTTTGTTATAAGCCCAGTATTGAAGCGGCTTTTCAAAGTCGCTTCTCATTTTGCCAATTGGAATTAAAATCAGAAAAGTGCAAACTTGTAAATGCAATCAGTCAAAACGAATGTTTACGAACCCGTTCGTCTATTTGCTCATCCTTGTAAATCCGCATGTTTTAAAGTGCATAACTATTCTGTTTGTTTTAAAGCCTTGTGTTTTACATAGGTTCACGTCCATACAGCAAAACGACTAAATATCTTTTTTGTTGTCTCTTGCCATATTAAAACACCATTGAGATCTGAACTTTTATGGTTTTGAGCTGGTGGTGTTTTTTCTATTTCGCCTAATTTTATGTGGGTTTAGGTACTAATATATTTCAGATGAGCAAGAGTTTAAAACAATATGCTAAATAAAAAATGGTGATAATTATGAGTTTAATAGAAAGCGCTTTTATCCACATGAGCGACAAGACATTACTTATAAAAGAAAAAATCGAGCAAATGCTTGATTGTAATGTCTATTATAATGATATGCCTTCAGAAAGTTATAATCACGGCGACAGCGGATTTGATTATCAAAAAGGGTACTACAGTGTTCGTGTAAAAACAAAAAATAGAGATGGCAGTATAATTTCGATAGAGAAAGTCGAAGAAGTTTTCACTCATGAAATATTGCATGCAAGACAATATGCTCTTGGGTTTCCAATGGTTTGTGCGAATAACATGGAGATATCTAATATTTCTCAGAGACTGGGACGGAATGGTGAGCCACACCCTCTTGTAGGAATTCGGAATCTGAGTTCCGTAATAGGGCATATTGAGTTGTTGCCCATTATGATACAACTGGGTTATTCTATAGATAATCATCTTGGAAAAAATCTCAGATGTGCATTAGATAGCAAAGATGCAATGTTACAAGCTATAAATAGTAAAGGGAAAATTTCAAAGTATGACTACGAAATATTATGTGCTGATTTATTACTACAATTAATTGAACTATACTTGTTCTATCCGTGTGATATAAAAAAGCAATTGGAAGATATCCATCCATTCCTTGAAGAAAAATTGAAGCTGATATCTCGAAAGTTGAATGTCGGTGTAGTTCGAGATATTGTAACTGAAAACTTGCAATTCACAGAGTTTATTGATATTGATAAATGTGATAATAATTGTACAAGACTAATAAATTTTACTGACTTATCAGGAAAAGGACTTTTTAAAATAAGATATAAGGATTCATTGAGAACCCTTTGATAATTATATTCACACTTTCTATATATTGTTCAGATTTTGCGAGAGTTCAAAACTATCCACATAGTTGCAAAAATCTCTTTTTCATATTGCACAGGCATCGTTCTCGTGGACTTTTTATCATTCGCGTGTCTCATTCCTGAGCTTTAAAATTCGACCTCTATTTGGGTATGAGGGTGAAGATGTGCAACTCCGCAAAAAGTTGGTAGCGCAGCGGAGGCGTAATGCCCGCATTTACAAGAGCAAACCGCAGCCAGCGTGACTTTTTGTAGAGAGGAGGAGCGACAGCATGATGTGATAAACTTTCGTTCTTTCTGAGAAAAAATGAGAAATTAAAAAGTGAACATCAGAAAATCACATTGCAAAAATGAAAATGAATTTTTAACAGCCGATTATAATTTTATGTGTTGTCTCGCTCTACTAATATATTTTAATACTTTAAAATCCTCTTTCTCTACAAAGTTCATCGATTTCCAACCATTTTTTGCCGTTCGTAAAATTAGCCGAATACTCTGTGCTATAATCCTCAATTAGTAGCATATGAATGCCTAAGCGTTTAATTCGTTTGCCAAGACGGGTATTTTCTTTTCGCTCTTCAGCAATCATTGCCATGTATAAAATAGAAAAAATAATATCAATTTCAGTGGCGTCTTCGCCATATGACGAGGCTATTTCTGTTATTGCGGAAAGGTTAGCTTCTTCAACCGTCTTTTTAGTTAAATTGTAAATTTTAAGTTTACCATATTTTTTAGCAAAGTGTTTAATCTGATTGAAATAATCAATATCTCTTGGAGCATAGCGTTGTCCAGCAGAATTTGTCAAGTAAACGCACCAGTCGTCAAATTTTCCGCGATCATATTCCAGGAAAAAATCATTGTCGAATTTCTTTATTATTTGTCCCATATTTTACACTCCTTTTTTGCTGCAATTTATACTATAAACAACATTTTTACATTATAATTTACAATTACAAAATAAAGCTTAGAAATTATTCCAATGGTAAAGAACGATAAAAATATGAATTAATTGCGGTTTTAAAGAAAAAAACGTTATGTATAAATTTAGCACCATAAACAGGTTTAAAGTTTGCATTGTAAAATATCTCTTCAGATGTTTCAGTATCAGAATTATATAAATAGAGCTTTCCAGCATCAGTGCCATATGAATACGCATAATAAAGTTTGCCTTGATAAGAGTATAAACCGCTTATTAAATCATCCGTACCGATATTTAAAATCAGAGAGTCTTCGCCATCACTGTTGTATTTATATATTCTTGAGGGCAAACGCTTTGTATAATACAATTCTCCATTAACTGACAAGACATTATCAAATAATTCTTTATTATATGAATCGAATTTTCCATTTCCCCTAACTAACTTTACCTCGCCAGTATTCAGCGATTTTTCAAATATTGAAAATGTTTTTTGAGCATGGTCAATAAAAAATGCACTGTTTCCTGAGAAAGCTATGCTTGAAACGTCGTCCAAAAAAAGCTTTGTTTCTCCGCCAGACAGCGGGTAATATAAAATAGAAGTGCCGCTGTCATATATATAAAGCACATCTTTATATATGTAGAACTTATTAACAAAATCTACATTATAATCTTTAAAAAAAGAAGCATCCCATATTTTTTGAATGTTATCTCCATCTATTTTGACAGAGCAAATTGACAAATTGCTTTTTAGATAATAAACTTTATCATTATATATAAATAAACTAATTATATCTGATTCATCAACTATAGTTACAGTTTCATTTGAAAATATGTCACAGCGTTTTATTCCGTCTGCAACATAAAATATAAAATTTTCTCCGTATTCTGATATAGAGCTGCTCCAATCAGATAATTTTCCCTTATAGCTGCGCTTAAGCCAGCCGGCATTTTCTATGACTTCACTAGAGCTGCTTTCCCAAAATTCACTGTTAGCACTTTTGGACGATGCGATGCTTGTATTAGCAGTATTATTGCATGCCGAAGAATCGTTATATTTGTCACAGCCGCAAATAACCGCTGCAAGAGTAGTACACAGTATAAATATACATAACAATTTTTTTGACACTCATATCATCTCACAAACATTTTATATTATCAATTACAGCCAGTGATACTTAAAAATTGTTTTCATTAATTATAATTGCTTTTAGGATGTCTTGTCTTCATTTATGTAATATATATTATATAGCTAATAAATAAAAAATCTAATGACTTTATCACTTAATGCAAAAATTTTTAAAAAAATATTTAGAAAGGAAAATTGAAAATAAAAATCAGCTACCTAATTTAGGCAGCTGATTTTGTTTAAAGCCAAATGATTAATATTACTGCTCAGACGTCGTAGCTGTAGGCTCGCCGTAGTAGAATTTGTAGGTGCCTTTCCAGCCGTCGATAGTGCCGGCGCTGAATTTCTGGCTGCCCTGTACTATGAAGTAATAGGTCTTACTGTTATTCTTGCCATAGCTCGATACAAATGCAGTTTTGCTGAGCGAGTCCATATGCTCTCTCTTACCAAGACCGTATGTTGTGTCAAGATTAAGCTCAAGGTAATGTTCGGATTTGCAAAGCGTTATTTTGTTTTCCGTTTCACTTTCGCTCTGCACAGTTGTATCTCCTTCAAGCCATTCTCCGTCACCGAATTTGACTTTCTCATTCCAAGCGGTGTTAATAGCCTGCATGCCATAATATGTCTGAATGGTAACATCCTCAAGGAATTCTATCTGCTGATCGACGTGCCATTCATTATCACCTTTGTAATTAATGTGATACATTTCTTTAAGAACCTCGCGTCCAGAGCCATCTTCTTTCTTTGTATTGTTTGCCTGTATATAGTTGGTCCAGTATATGTCTATTTCATCGGCATAACCCTCATAATCGCCTTCTATATCTTTGCCGTTAACTTTAAGGGTAATACTCTCTGTACGGCCGGTAGCGCTTCCGCCGGAGCCATTGAGATAATCGTGATTACCGCCGGTAAATTCACCCATTTTGCGGTCGCCGTCTGCATTGTTGTCTGCAGAAACTATATATGGTCCAAACCAGTCACTGACACCGAGGTCTGTGTTCATAAACAATGTTTTTCCCTCAAGATCGCTGTTTGGTTTGTCACCGACATTTTCCACCATGTATGGAGAATATACGTTAAATATGTCGTTGTTGCCCATCTTTTTAAGTACCATTATAAAATCGTATTTGTCATTGTAGTTGGAAACGACATTTATTTCCGTGTTTTCAAACTCGTGGTGTTTTGTGGGATTCGTGTCGGTATAGGTTTTAAAGCTTACATACATGTTACTTCCTCCACTGCAGCCAGACGGCATTATAAGCGCCGCGGCTAAAATTATAGCTGAAACTGATAGTGTCAATGCTCTTTTAAATTTCACAAACATTTCCTCCTTAACCTATTGCTTATTAAATTATGTGTAAAATATTTTTAATAAACAGCTGACAATTGTAAGAAAAGCAACTGCTTATATTAGAATATTATCACATATAAATCATTATACAGCATTGTATATGAAAATAAAAGTGCAAAAAGAAATTTTCTGTATTATTTTTAATCTGCTATGTAAAAATTTTTCTCCGTACCATGATATAACATATAAAATTGGCGCTTATTGACAGATATAATTTAATTCTATATACTTAAAAAATCAAGTGAGAATAAGATTTTTAATATATTTTAAAGTGAAATGGATTAGGCGTAAAAATGATTATTAAGTCGTATAAAATCTTGCCAAGCGAAGCAATAGAGATAAGAAACACAGTATTTGTAAATGAACAAGGCTTTAAAAATGAGTTCGATGAAATCGACAATTATGCTGTACATTTGGTGGCGTTTGAAAAAGAAAAGGCAATAGCTGCATGTAGATTTTACTGGGATGACGAAAGAAAATCTTATGTTGTTGGGCGCATTGCGGTAATAAAAAGCTTTAGGGGCCAAAGCGTGGGTTCGGCGATATTAGAAGAGGCAGAAAAAGAGATAAAAAAGCTTGGCGGCACATGCGTATCATTACTTGCGCAGCTAAGAGCGGAAGAATTTTACAAAAGATGCGGATATACTTCGGCCGGCGAGCATTGCTACGACGAATTTTGCCCGCATGTTTGGATGGAAAAAATACTGTAAAAGCTTAGTGCCAAATAAAATTTATAATATGCAAATTTTTCTTTTAATTTACTATATTTTCATGAAATTTTGCGCTGCTTTATACTTTAACACTGCTTGGCCTGCAAATTGAGTTTTATTTTATGGTTAAAACATTAATCCTGCAATATTAAATATTGTTTACGGCGTTTTAATGATGCAGTGGGTGTCCATTTATACATACTTTATGTTAAAACAGCAGAAAGAATGTCCATGCCGCAAAGCAAATAAATATACGTATTGCTGATTTTACTCATTGCCGCAGTGTGACGAATACAAAGCTTCAATTTTTAGAATATTTAAATTAAATATTGCAAGCTGATTAAAGCTTAGAAAAAGCTCCAATAATATGTGCAGTACATATTTAGGAGTTGATTTTTTATGAAAATAATCAATATTGCAGCGGCCATGGGAATAATAATAGCTATATCATTTTCGCTAATGGGATTTGGGCAAGATGTCGAGGAGATAAGGGAAAATGTGCTTCGACTTCATATTCTTGCGAATTCCGACTCCGACGAGGACCAGCAGCTAAAGCTGAAGGTCCGCGACAGGCTGCTTGAGGTTGGCGGAGAGATATTTGAAAATACCGGCTCTAAAGAGGAAATGATAAGTCTTGCTGAGAATAATGTGGAACGTCTCACTGCAGCTGCAAAGGAAGTAATAAATGAGAACGGATACGATTATGATGTGCGTATTGAAATAGGAGAAACTAAATTTGACGAACGAGTCTATAATGAGGTGACAATGCCGGCCGGCATATATACAGCGGTAAATGTTTATATAGGCGAAGCGGCAGGGCATAACTGGTGGTGTGTAATGTTCCCGCCGATGTGCCTGCCGGCCGCTGAGGAGAGCGAAGAATTGGATGACGTCCTCTCAGACGAGCAGTTGGACATAGTTGAGAATAATGAGAAATACGAAATACGCCTTAAGGCACTTGAGATATTTGACTCAATAAAAGAAAAAGTTTCCGGCTGGATTGGGTAATATAGTGATTTGCTTTTAGATAAAGCAGACTTTTGCGGCAATAAATATCATAAAAAATTAAGCCGCCTAAGCCGATAGGCGCATAGAACATAGAAGAGGTAACACAGCTTATGCCTTAGCCGATATTGCTTTTGCAGACGGCTCAAATTGATTAGGTATAAGGATATCAATATGCCGTATGACTACTTTTATTCGATTACTATTTTAGTATGGTTTTATTTTGCGAAATCTGATTTTATAAGTAGGACCTATCGACAAGACTCATTTTGACTATTATGACACAACCGACCGATTATTTAGTTTCAGCAGGCA
Source organism: Bacillota bacterium (assembly GCA_030842085.1). Taxonomy (GTDB): domain Bacteria; phylum Bacillota; class Clostridia; order Oscillospirales; family Acutalibacteraceae; genus Timburyella. The sequence goes on from JAUUSE010000016.1 coordinate 14,433, forward strand.
GACAAATGCGCAGCACCGTTATCACAGTGCTGCGCATATTTTGCTTTTCTGTCGGCCGCGTAAAATATTAAAACAAACTTAAATCGAAAGCATACGCTGAAAAAATTTTCTTCATTATAAATTAGGTTTTTAATAAACACACGGCCATCTTTACAGGTAAAAATTACAGATGCGATTACTTCATCATATACTGAACATTTTCCACTACATCGCCAACGGCTTTCATGGCCTTGGACGCCTTTTTCTTAAGACCCTTTTTATTGCTGCGTACAAGACTGCTGCCGACGGCTCCGGCTATCATGCCGGCCGCCATTCCGGCGCCCATGCCCTTGACAAATTTCATTGTGCTCCTGGTCATAGTTATTACCTCCTTTATAGTGCAGACGTTTTCTTTTTACGGCTGCATTCATAATAATTATTCCATATTTATTATTTTCGCTAACAGGCTTATTAGTATAAATAATTAATGGAAAGTTATTTTGATAATTTTTCAAATATACATTAATTTAATGTATATAATAATTATTGCCATTATGTTTATAAAAAACCGTGTAGAATAAAGTTAATAAAATCTCCAATTTATGCTTTTAATCTACTTCATATAAATATTATATAAAGCGTGATTTTAAAGATTAAAAAATGTATATACTTTGGCATTTTTAAAAAAGTAAAGGCATTAAACGCTTGATTAATTTGGAAAATTATTATACAATAATAATTGTTATTAAAATAACAATTAAAAATAAAATAAAGCGAAGGGATTGGTATAATGAACGCCTTAAACAAAAAGACTATAGAAGATATCAATGTAAAGGGCAAAAGAGTTCTTGTAAGATGCGATTTTAACGTGCCGCTGGACAACGGTGTAATAACCGACGACAAGAGAATAAGGGAATCTCTTCCCACAATTAAATATCTTATTAAAAACGACGCAAAGGTTATACTTTGCTCACATTTGGGACGTCCAAAGGGCGAGTTTAATATGAAGTATTCACTGGCCCCTGTTGCAAAGAGACTTTCTGAGCTTCTTAATATGGATGTTAAAATGGCGTCGGATGTTATAGGTGACAGCGCCAAGTCTTTAGCTGCATCTCTTAAAGAGGGCGAAGTGATGCTGCTTGAGAATGTTCGCTTCCATGCAGAGGAAGAGAAAAACGACCCAGATTTTTCAAAGAGTCTTGCATCATTGGCTGACATATATGTAAACGACGCTTTCGGTACGGCTCATCGTGCTCATGCGTCTACAGCGGGCGTTGCAAAGTACCTGCCGGCTGTTTGCGGATATCTTATACAGAAAGAAATCAGCGTTATGGGCGGCGCTCTGGAAAACCCGAAGCGTCCGTTTGTAGCAATACTCGGCGGTGCTAAGGTCTCTGACAAAATAGGTGTTATTACTAATCTCATTGAGAAGGTCGACACGCTTATAATAGGCGGCGGTATGGCTTATACTTTCCTTAAGGCGCAAGGCCATAAGATAGGTACGTCTATCTGCGAAGAGGATAAAATAGAGCTTGCAAAGGATATTATGAAAAAGGCGGCGGACAAGGGCGTTAAATTCCTTCTTCCGGTTGACAACGCTGTAGGCGATAAGTATGCGCCTGACTGCCACCACATGAATGTTGAATCATGCGATATACCCGACGGATATATGGGTCTTGATATAGGACCCGACACAAGGAAAATGTTTGCCGACGCTGTAAAGGGCGCAGGCACTGTTATCTGGAACGGACCAATGGGCGTCAGCGAATGGGATGATTTTGCAAAGGGTACTATAGCCGTTGCTGAGGCTGTTGCAAATTCCGGCGCAATATCTATAATAGGCGGCGGCGACTCGGCTGCCGCGGTTGAAAAGCTTGGCTTTGCCGACAAGATGACGCACATCTCAACCGGCGGCGGCGCTTCACTCGAATTTTTAGAGGGACTTGAGCTGCCCGGCATAGCTGCACTTAACGACAAATAATAATTTGATGAAGTATTTGCTGTAAGCTATAACGGCGCAAAAGTTATATATTATCAGCCTATAAATTTGTCTCAAATGAATTTCGACAGTTGATTATCAGTGAGAAGCAGAAGCCTTGACTATATTAAGAGGCAGCGCATTTTGGCATACTCCGGCGGTTTTGCTTAATGCGGGCGGCTGCAGAGCCTGACCGGCTTTTGATGTTAAATTTGCACTGCTCATATAAGGTGGACGTAAGCTAATGAACGTATTTGAAATAATCAGCCGACAGTAATGGCAGTGCGCTGTTTTTGAAGCGTTTATAAGGCAGATATAAATGTAATTTGTAATGCAGCCGCTGCAAGATTATAAATTTTGCAGCGGCTTACATAAATAAAAGATGATAGGAGATAAAGCTATGAGCAGAACTAAGGTTATAGCCGGGAACTGGAAAATGAACAATAATCCTGAGCAGACAAAGGCGCTTATAAATGAGATTGCACCGCTTGTAAGCGGCAGCAAAAGTGATGTTATAGTATGCGTACCGTATGTGGATCTTGCTACTGCACTGGAAGCAGTAAAGGGCACAAACATAAAGGTCGGCGCACAGAACTGCAGCTGGGCTGTGTCGGGCGCTTTTACCGGCGAGGTATCGGCGCCGATGCTGAAAAGCATCGGAGTGGAATATGTCATAACCGGGCATTCAGAGCGCAGGACGTATTTCGGAGACACCGATGTGACGGTAAGAGACCGCACGAGAGCGGCGCTTGACGCGGGACTTAAGGTGATACTTTGCGTAGGAGAATATCTCGAGCAGAGAGAGCAGGGCGTAACGGCAGAGGTTTGCGCTATGCAGGCAAAGATAGCGCTTCAGGGCGTTGCAGCAGAAGAGCTTAAAAATATCATAATAGCGTATGAGCCGGTATGGGCGATAGGCACCGGCAAGACGGCGACAGCCGAGCAGGCCGATGAGGTGTGCGCTATAATCCGCGCTACTGTGGGCGGACTTTACGGCGAGGCAGCGGCTGACAGCATGATAATACAGTACGGCGGCTCAATGAATGCCGGCAACGCGGCGGAGCTGCTCAGCAAGCCAAATGTCGACGGCGGACTTATAGGCGGCGCCTCCTTAAAGGCAAATGATTTCGCTCAGATAGTAAAGGCAGCCGATGAATCTCTTTAATTAGCTTATAAAAGGAAATTTGAAGAGATTCAAATTTCCTTTTTGTGTATTTAGCGGCATTTGCTTTATATATAATCGGCGGCATGTATAATAAATGTCTGCCATATATGTGCAAATCTGTTTTGACAAAAATAGAGGAACCAATTTGGCGCCACGGTTGGCGCTGTACGAGAAAAATCAAGCGGTGATCTATATAACGCAGGCTTATTAGACAGCTTTTGCAAATGCCGGCGTTTATAATAAGCAGCGAAAATTTAAGCATAATTTTATAAAGGATGATTATTTTGAAAAGGCCAATAGTTCTTACAATTATGGATGGTTACGGCATAAACGAGTCGGAATACGGCAATGCAATAAAGGCCGCAAAAACCCCTAATATGGACAAATACTTAGCACAGTATCCACATACAAAGATAGGCGCTTCAGGACTTGACGTGGGACTTCCCGACGGGCAGATGGGCAACAGCGAGGTCGGTCATACCAACATAGGCGCCGGACGAATAGTATATCAGGATATAACGAGAATAACGAAATATATAGAGGACGGCGTATTTTTTGAAAACAAGGCGCTTATAGAGGCTATTGACAATACTGTTAAAAACGGCACGGCTTTACACATAATGGGCCTGCTGTCGGACGGTGGCGTGCACAGCCTTAACAGCCACATGTATGCGCTGCTCAAAATGGCGAAACAGCGTGGCGCCGAGAAAGTGTATATCCATTGCTTTTTAGACGGAAGAGATGTTCCGCCGACCTCCGGCGCGGAATTTATCGAAGAGCTCATTGCAAAGACAAATGAGATAGGCGTTGGCAAAATCGCCACTGTAATGGGTCGTTATTACGCTATGGACCGCGATAATCGCTGGGAGCGCGTAAAGAAAGCGTATGATGCAATGGTAAACGGCGTTGGAGAGAAAACCGACGACCCGGTAGCCGCTGTTAAGAAATCATATGAGACGATAGATGAAAACGGCAAAAACATAACCGATGAGTTCGTGCTGCCTACGGTTGTGACGGGCGGAGATACTGTCAAAGACGGCGACAGCGTGGTATTCTACAACTTCCGTCCCGACCGCGCGAGAGAGATTACCCGCGCCTTTGTAGACCCTGATTTTACCGGCTTTGAGCGCAAGGCAATAAATCCGCTTTGCTTTGTCTGCTTTACCGTTTACGACGCTGCAATGCCGAATGTCAAAGTAGCTTTTCCGCCGGAAAACAACCTTGACATGAATTTGGGCGAGCTGCTCAGCAAGCTTGGTAAAAAGCAGCTGAGAATTGCCGAGACGGAAAAATATCCGCATGTTACTTTCTTTTTTAACGGCGGCACTGAGGCGGTATATCCTGGTGAGGAGAGAATACTTGTGCCGTCACCGAAAGTGGCTACCTATGACCTGCAGCCGGAAATGAGCGCTTATGAGGTATGTGACAAGGTTGTGGAAAGCATAAAGAGCGACAAGTTCGACGTGATTATACTTAATTTTGCAAACTGCGACATGGTAGGACATACTGGAATATTTGACGCCGCGGTGAAAGCTGTTGAGACGGTAGATGAGTGCGTGGGACGCGTAGTTGACGCAACGCTTTCAATGGGTGGTGCAGTTCTTATAACCGCTGACCACGGAAACGCAGATAAGATGTACGAGGACGACGGCTCGCCGTTTACGGCTCATACGACTAATCTGGTGCCGTTTGTTGTAGTCGGTTATGACTGCCAGCTGAGAGAGGGCGGCGTGCTCGCCGACATTGCTCCGACAATACTGAAAATAGCGGGAATTGAGCAGCCGGCGCAGATGACAGGCAAGAGCATAATTATTTAACAGCGGAATATCTATGCTGCTTTTGACGGCGGAAAACCGTCAGATTTTGAGCATGTTAGGCGATTTATACTATATGCGGTATTTATCGCCGCCTGTCTTTAACACAAAATAAGCCCGCTATACTATGATGCTATTTAATAAAGGAAATGTGTGGCAATATGGCAATGGCTATACGCCTTATGTACTAAATCCTCATTAGTGAAATGAATAATAAACAGTTTATCAGACGGCGGACAAGTTAAATGAATAATGAAAATATCTTGCTGTGTGGTATTATATCTCAAACAGCGGCTGAGCGTTTGCAGATTTTGCTGAACTGACGCTCGGCCGCATGAGTTTATAATAAGTAAAAAATATTAATCAGCAAAGCGGGAGTTATAACGCCCGCAAGTCTTAAAAAAGGGAGGTAATATTATGGCAAGCATGGAGCCTAAATTAAACGAAAAGACGGGATTGTTGGAGCTCGGCTATAAATTCACAGATGTAAAGGACCCCAATCTGTTTAGGAATATGTATCCTTACAACACAATACCAAAGCTGATATTCAACCACCGTATAGTGCCGATGAATCTGCCAAAGGACATTTTCATAACCGACACGACTTTCAGGGACGGGCAGCAGGCGCGCTCTCCGTATACGGTAGAGGAAATATGCGATTTATTCACGCTGCTTCACAAGCTTGACAACGGCAGCGGCATAATACGTCAGACAGAGTTCTTCCTTTATTCGCCTAAGGATAAAGAGGCGGTAATAAAGTGCATGGAAATGGGCTATGAGTTTCCGCAGGTAACCTCTTGGATACGTGCGAAAAAGGAAGATTTTCAGCTTGTGCGCGACATGGGCATAAAAGAGACGGGAATACTTGTGTCATGCTCTGATTATCATATATTCAAGAAAATGCACTGGACGCGCAGTGAAGCAATGAAGAACTATTTAGAAGTAGTAGAGGCCGCACTGGCCGAGGGCATAGTACCGCGCTGCCATTTTGAGGATATTACGCGCGCCGACTTTTTCGGGTTTGTGTTGCCCTTTGCTGAAAAGCTTATGGATTTGTCCCGCGAGAGCGGCATAAACATAAAAATACGCGCCTGCGACACATTAGGGCTTGGCACGTCTATACCGGGCGTCGTCATGCCGCGCAGCGTACAGCAGATAATATACGGACTGACAAACTATGCCGGTGTGCCGTCTAAAAGCCTTGAATGGCACGGCCACAACGATTTTTACAATGCTGTGCCTAACTCAGTTACTGCATGGCTTTACGGCTGCTCGGCGGTAAACACATCGCTGCTGGGAATAGGCGAGCGCACGGGAAATACTCCGCTTGAGGCCATGGTAATCGAATACTGCCAGCTCAGGGGCGATACTGGCGGAATGGACCTTAAGGTGATTACTGAAATAGCCGAGTATTTTGAAACAAATCTGCATTATCAAATCCCGCCTCGTACACCGTTTGTAGGCAGAGCTTTCAACGCGACGAGGGCGGGCATACACGCCGATGGCCTGCTTAAGGATGAGGAGATATACAACATATTCAACACAGCGGATATACTTGGGCGTCCGCCGATAGTCGTGGTCGACGCGCATTCCGGCGCTGCCGGCATTGCCGCATGGATTAATTCATATTTCTCGCTTGACGACGAGCATAAGGTTGATAAAAGGTCTCCAGAAATTGCGAAAATAAAGGAATGGATAGACGCAGAATATGCCTCCGGCCGTACGACTGTAATAGGCGATTCTGAGTTGGAGTATCAGGTAAAGCTGCATTTGCCGCAGCTGCTTACTTTAAGGGAAAGCAGAATAGAGTAATTATTCTTTCGCTTGCTTTAAAAGTGTGCATATTTTATATAGTCTTTTATAACGAGGCTGCAACATATTTTTAAGGCTAAATTAATTTTTTAATGCTCTAAGTAAGGTGTGAATTATTAAATTATATTGCGCTGCTGCACTATATTTTTACTATTGCCTTATTAAGTTTAATGTGGCATAATAAAAACAAACGTAAAATGTAAATGGAGGTAGTGAAAAGTGGAATTTAAAGGAAGCAAAACAGAGAAAAATTTATTAGCAGCATTTGCCGGTGAATCACAGGCTTATACAAAATATGGATACTATGCTTCACAGGCGAAAAAGGACGGCTATCAGCAGATAGCGGCTATTTTTGAGGAGACGGCGCTTAACGAGAGAGAGCATGCAAAGCTGTGGTTCAAGCAGCTTCATGACGGCGCTATGCCTGATACTTTGCGCAACCTTAACGACGCTGCTGCCGGCGAAAACTATGAGTGGACAGATATGTATAAGCAGTTTGCTGAAGAGGCGAAAGAGGAAGGCTTTAATCAGATAGCTGCACTCTTTAAGATGGTTGCTGATATAGAGAGCAGGCATGAAGAGCGTTATCGCAAGCTTATAAGCAACATAGAAAAGGGCATGGTCTTTAAGCGCGACGGCGTTACTATTTGGAAGTGCCGCAACTGCGGTCACATTCATACCGGCACAACGGCTCCGGCTGTTTGCCCAACCTGCGCACATCCGCAGAGCTTCTTTGAAATTAGTGTAGAGAATTATTAATTTCAGCGCTGGGGTAAATGTCTGCTTTGTTTTATAAGCCGATATTTAAAATTTTTGCATAATAACAAAATGTAATTATAAAATAAAATTTATTAAGACTCGGACATGTTATTTGTCCGAGTCTTTTTTATAAAAATATTGATTAAAGCAGCAAAAATGTGCCGGTAAAACGCTAAATTAATTATTACTGCTATTTGAATCTGCCGCTAAAACTGCAATTCCTAAACAAAAATATGGGAGAACATATATAATAGGAAATATAAAAATACACAGCGCAAACCAGCCTATAAAGCTTATAATAAGCTTAAATATGCATAGTTTATAACCGTTGCTTCGTTTTATGGACAGCTTTATCGAGCGATTTATTTTTAATTTATCGTCAGAGGCAGCTATTATACTGGCAAAGGAGTATCTTAACAAAATAATTATATAAAAAATAACTGCACCTATCCAAAATACCGCCGCCGCAAACATAAGCGCCGATGATGCAAAGGTGCTGAGATTATATTTAAAAAAAGCTGCGGCATAATCTGAGAGAAAAAATGAAGCTACAAAAGCGGGGAGGAATAATATTAAAAGATAGAACAGTTCTCTTAAAAATATATTTATTCGTAAAAGTATTGAGCGGAAAAACAGCTTTGGAGAAGAATAGAAATAGAATAAATTTCCTATTTGAATATTTTTACCTTCTGTAATAAGATACAGGCATCGCCATAGTCCCATCATAAGCGGAGAAATTACAATATATTGTAGAATAAAGCTCAAAACAAGAATAGAGACAGACAGCAAATTGTTTAATGTAAATCCGCCTGACGAAAAAATTACCGAGTCATAAGCGTTTATGCCGGTTATTGAGCGTATAATATATTCGCAGAGAGAAAAAATAATCATAATTAAAAGCAAAAAGCAAGCTGCGAGTATGAGCGGCGCGAAATTATCTTTAAGCAGCTTTTTCGATTTTAATTTAATCTCTTTAGTAGACATATATTCCACCGTACTTATTCTTATAGTTGTTGATATTAGTATTATCATAAGGATAATATTTTAATCATTAAGCCGCTTGCTCATTTTAATACAAACCAGATGTACGGATAAAATCCGATTTAGTTTTTTAATATAAGCGACATAGCCGGAGACCCAGGATACAATTAAAAATTTGTTTATAAAAATATGCTTGCTATTTGTATAGTGAATTGCTATAATTACTACAGCGTAAGGAGTTACGCGGTTAAAGGCCTGATAATTTCAGGTCGGAGCAGGTTTTATTATATATGGAGGTGTTTTTAATGGCATATAAAATTAATCAGGATTGCATCAGCTGCGGTTCATGTGCTGCCACTTGCCCTGTTGAGGCAATATCAGAGGGAGAAAGCATGTATGTAATCGACCCCGATACCTGCATCTCTTGCGGAGCATGTGCAGATACTTGCCCGGTAGGCGCTATTCACGAAGACGAATAATTTTAAAACAATCGATGCAAAGCGGAGCGTGCAAAACACCTCCGCTTAAATTTTTATGCTTTTAATCTGATTAAATATAAACAAATGATATCTGCCTATAGACGGAAATATGATGTATTATATATTTTGACGGCACGATAATTTGGTGTATAATCTATTTAGATTATTGTTTGATTTTTGTAGGCTATAATTATTTAAAGCACAGATTATCGCATTTTTATAAAATTGGGTGAAAATATGGAAGCTGTATCTCAGCCGCTTGGCGGTGATGTTGTTATATTCGTGTCTGAAAATCACAGGTACGGCACCGACGCGATATTGCTGGCAGACTTTGCGCATGCCGGCAAAAGCGGCATTATATGCGACCTCGGCACCGGCTGCGGAATAATACCGCTTATATGGTGCAGAAACGGCTTTGCCGGAAAAATTTATGGTGTAGATATTATGCCGGAGGCCGTCGAATTATGCAGACGCTCTATTGATGAGAATGAATTTAGTGAAACGTTCAGTGTGGTGTGCGCTGATTTACGTAGTATCAACGTTGTGCTTACGGGCGGCACATTTGACCTTGTAACGATGAACCCTCCTTATAAGAGGGTCGGAAGCGGGGCAAGGTCGGCAAATGATGCGCTTAATGCCGCGAGAAACGAAGAACTGTGCACTATAGACGATATTGTCGCCGCCGGGAAATATCTGCTTAAGTTCGGAGGAAGGCTGTGCCTTTGCAGCCGGACAGAACGCCTTACCGACACTATATGCACCATGCGCGGCGCAGGCATTGAGCCTAAACGTCTGCGTATGGTGATACAGCGCGTTGGCAGGCGCCCGTCGCTTTTCCTTATTGAAGGCAGAAAAGGCGGACGTCCAGGGCTTGACGTTATGCCGGACTTAGTCATTGAGGAAAATGGCGGCTGGTCTGAAGAAATGAAAAACATATACGGCAGCTTTGCCGATAGGTAGTATTTTATTATCTGATTAAGCGAAAATACCATGGCTTTAGCAATGGATTACAGAAACAGATTTGGCGATAAATTTTTAAACGAAAATCAGACTTTGCAAAAAGCACAGAAAATGGCCGATTAATGTTAATCGTATAGATGACTGAGCTGTTTGATTAGTATATGTGCAGCGGCGTTAAAAAAGGAACGGCTGTTTATTGCTCATTGAGCGGCTGGTTGGCAGTATAGATTTAAAAGCTTGCGCAGGCCGCCGCTGGTATATGGCCTTGACTTTGATGATTTATGAGGGAGAGTTGACTTTGGCTGGAAAGTTATATGTGGTGGGAACTCCTATAGGAAATTTGGGCGACATGTCGGAGCGCATGGCGGATACTTTATCCGGCGTTGATTTTATAGTCGCTGAAGATACGCGCGTTACCTCCAAGCTTTTAAACGCGCTGGATATAAAAAAGCCGATGATAAGCTACAACGGTTATAATAAAGACGGCAGGGGCGAGCAGATTATTGAAAGGCTTATGTTAGGAGAAAGCTGTGCCATTGTCAGTGACGCTGGTATGCCGTGCATAAGCGACCCGGGCGTTGAGCTGGTTTCGCTGTGTGCGGAAAATGAAATAGACGTTGTAAGCGTTCCGGGGCCAAGCGCGCTGACTGCTGCGCTGTCGGTGTCGGGCATGTATACTGGAAGATTTGTTTTTGAGGGATTTTTGCCGGTAAACCGTAAAAATAAGCTTGCAAGATTAAACGAGATAAAGGCATTTCCTCACACCCTTGTGTTTTATGAGGCGCCGCATAAACTGTCCGGTACACTTAAAGACATGCTCGAAATTTTTGGCGACCGGAAGATATGCATAGTAAGAGAGATAACCAAAATATATGAGGAAGCTATACGCACTACGCTGAGTTCTGCAGTGGAAAGATATGGTGAAATTCCTCCTAAGGGCGAAATAGTTGTTATTGTAGATGGAAATAAAAATGAAGCTGTGCCGGAATTAACCATTGAAGACGCGGCGGCTAAAGCGGCAAAGCTTATATCTGAGGGAGTATCAGCAAGCGAAGCTGCAAAGCGGGTTTCAGCGGATACTGGAATTAAAAAGGGCGATATTTACCGGGCGGCAATTAAAATATCAGAAGTTTCTAAACAAATCTGAATGCAGAGATACGGCAGAACATAATTTTAGCTCTGCTGTTGATGTAATGAATGTAAAAATGTAATGCAAGCAGCTTTTTGAGCATTGATATACAAAAATATGTTTTTTAAATTCTATATTGTTTAAATGGTATATACTGGGGAGAGCAGTATGAATATTAATTGGGATGTAAAGGGATACAGTGATAATTTTAGTTTTGTCCATGAATACGGTGAAGATGTTTTGGGGCTTATAACAGCTCAAAGCGGCGGCTTTGCAGTAGACTTGGGGTGCGGCAACGGCGCTTTGAGCAAAAAGCTGTGCGACAGAGGTTATGATGTTCTGGGGATAGACGCCTCTGCCGATATGATAGCTGCAGCGAAAAAAATGAATCCTGATATAAATTTTATGGTGGCGGATGCCGCAGATTTTACACTGGATAAAAAAGCAGACGTTATATTCTCAAACGCAGTTTTGCATTGGATAGACGCAGACAAGCAGGAAAACGTCATAAGCAATATATCAGAGCAGCTAAAAACAGGAGGGCAGTTTGTCTGCGAATTTGGAGGCAAAGGCTGCGGAGAAGCTGTGCATAAAGCTTTAGAAAACAGCTTTGAAAAGCGCGGCCTTGTTTACGAAAGGATATTCTATTTCCCAACTATAGGTGAATATACTCCTTTGCTTGAAAAATATGGCTTAAGAGTAGTGTATGCATCTCTTTTTAATCGCCCGACAGAGCAAAAGGGGGATAACGGATTGGAAAATTGGATTAAAATGTTTGTAAAAAAACCATTTGAAAATCTGGATAATGATGTAGAAAATGCAATTATTGCAGAAGCGGTAGAAGCTCTTAAAAATACTCTTTACAAAAACGGAAAATGGTTTGTAGACTATGTAAGAATAAGAATTAAGGCTAAAAAGGCAATATGACGAGCGGGCTATATTATAAAGCATTTGTAGGCCAAAAGATTGCTCAAGCTGGCTAGAAAATTAATTGTTGCCCTGCGGAATGCAGCACCCGAAAAGGCTGTTATTATAAAAAGCGTAATAATTCTAATAGAACTTACATTGTAAATAATATTGACAAATTAGACAGCGGCGGATATAATAGTAAATAAATATAAATTTATATACGTTGATGGAGAAAAGATATCTTGCTTGATGTTTAAGAGAGCCGGCGGCTGGTGCGAGCCGGTACCTGGGCGGATATGTATAGCTCACTCCTGAGTATATCGCCTGATAATGTAGGGCGGTACGTGTGGCGGCGTTATACGCCGGGCCTTGTCAGAGGTCGCAGAGGGCCGGATTGTCCGGCTGAAATAGGGTGGTACCGCGTGATGTTTATTCTCGCCCCTTGCTGTTTATCAGCAAGGGGCGTTTTATTTTTATACAAACATCCAATGTGATGAAATGTAAAGAACCAAAGCGGCAGCATCATCGAGGAAATTTGAAAAGCTTGCTGCAAAGTACGCAAGCGCAGACTTTTAAATCGCAGAATTATGCGTTTAATATTTGCCGCATAGCGGCGTTAACTATAAAAGTCAAAAATCTTTAAGCGAGGTGTATATAAATGAAGAATGGATTTGAGAAATATATTCCATTTAAAAATGTGGACATTAAAAACCGCAAGTGGCCTGATAATGTGATAACAAAAGCACCTATTTGGTGCAGCGTCGATTTGAGAGACGGAAACCAAGCGCTTGTCAACCCGATGAATCTTGAGCAAAAGGTGGAGTTTTTCAAGCTGCTTGTAGAGGTAGGCTTTAAAGAAATAGAGGTGGGATTTCCGTCGGCGTCAAATACGGAATATGAAATTTTAAGAGAACTGATTGAAGGCGGACACATACCCGACGACGTGACAATACAGGTTCTGGTGCAGTGCCGCGAACATCTTATCAAGCGTACTTTCGAGGCTATAAAGGGCGCCAAAAACGTAATACTGCATTTCTACAATTCCACATCGGCACTGCAGCGCAAGGTGGTATTCCACAAGGACAAGGCGGGCATAACGCAGATAGCCGTTGACGCTGCTCGTCTCATAAAGCAGATGGAGTCTGAGGTGGGCGACACAAACATCAGATATGAATATTCGCCCGAGAGCTTTTCCGGCACAGAGTGCGATTATGCGGTGGAAATATGCGACAGGGTTATTGAAGAGATAGGCGCTACGCCGGATAATAAAATAATACTCAATCTGCCAAGCACGGTTGAGTGCTGTACTCCAAACAGATTTGCCGACATGATAGAGTACTTCTGCGACAATTTAAAGCACAGGGACTCGGCGATAATCAGTATTCATCCGCATAACGACCGCGGTACCGGCATTGCAACAGCGGAGCTGTCGCTGCTGGCCGGCGCCGACAGAATTGAGGGCACTTTATTCGGCAACGGCGAGAGAACCGGAAATGTCGATATTGTGACACTGGCGCTCAATATGTACAGTCAGGGCGTAGACCCGCATCTCGACTTCAGCAATATAAACCATGTAAAAAAGATATATGAGGACGCCACCTCTATGAAGGTACACGAGCGTCATCCATATGCAGGCAAGCTTGTATTTACGGCGTTTTCCGGCTCTCATCAGGATGCAATAAACAAAGGCGTACAGTATATGAGAGAGACGGACTCCGATTACTGGGAGGTGCCGTATCTGCCGATAGACCCTGCCGACGTTGGGCGTGAATATGAGCCGATTATACGCATAAACAGCCAGTCGGGCAAGGGCGGCGCTGCCTTTGTAATGCGCTCGCTGGGCTATGATTTGCCGAAAAAAATGCATGTTGAGTTTGGCGATATAATTAAAAAAGCCTGTGACGAGGCAGGCACAGAGCTGGATGCAAGTCAGGTATTTAAAATATTTGAGGATGAATATATTAATTTTACCGGAAAGTATAAGCTCATCAAAAAAAGCGTTCATGAGGAGTCGGACGAAAGCGGCTCAAAAGTGCACTTTGACGGCACAATTTTGACGCCGGACGGCGAAAAGACAATATCCGGCGTTGGAAATGGACCTATAGACGCTTTCTTTACGGCGCTCAAGAGTATTGGCATAAGCGATTATGAGTTTATGTCGTACAGCGAGCATGCAATATCTGCCGGCGCTGATTCAAAGGCGGTGGCGTATATTGAGCTGAAAAATAAAGAGGGTAAATCGATTTTCGGCGTGGGTATTGCCAGCAATATAAACCATGCCTCTCTTAAGGGAATAATATGCGCCATAAACAGGGACTTAAAGAGCAAAGAAAGCAAATAGCTTTTAAAGATTTTAAAATGTTCTTCATTTACCCATATATATGAAATGGTGCGCAGACGGGGTAGGATAAGGGCTAAACGGCTGCATACGGCACCATTTGTTCTCGTCAGGATATAGGCACAAATTCGGCGAATTATATGCTTCATCCTTGTGAATGCGAATGCGCATACACAGTGCAGAGCGCATAATTCGCCGATTAAACGGCCGCAGATGAACACCGGCTGGATGCAAATGCATAATTTTATTTTTGCCGGAACGGCTCCGTTTTCCTGTGCCTGAATATGGACATAGCGGCATTTTGCCATCTGTTGGTCGCTGCCGTTGCTATATAAAGCAGTGTGCGCGACGTCAGGCTTTCATACTTGCGCAAAGCCGGGCATGAAAGTCTGCTGCCGGATTGTGGTATATCTATAAATTTTAGCGCGGATGTAGAAAGCATGCGGCAAATATATTAGTATGATTGGTTATAGAAGCATATATTTTCGAAAAGCTAAGCAAAGCGCTGTTTGTAAAATGGCCGCGAAATCTGCTGCGGCAATTGGTCATTAAAAAGACCCATTTTGACTTATGGTATTAACAAAAAGCTTATTAGACGACAAAATTATTTTGCTGCTTAAAAGGTAATTGCAGCATATTACAATAATGATTACACAGAGAAAGGGAAGATAAATATGTCAGCAAAAAAGGTAGTATTGCTTAAGGGCGACGGCATAGGTCCTGAAATAGTTAATGCCGCCCGCGGCGTAATGGAAACCGTAAGTAAAAAGCACAATATAGATATAGAGTTTGAGAATGCGCTCATAGGCGGCGCAGCGGTGGATGAAGCGGGCGAGCCGCTTCCGCAGAAGACTATAGACAGCTGTAAGGCTGCCGATGCGGTTTTGCTCGGCGCGGTCGGCGGATATAAATGGGATAATCTGCCGTCTGATTTGCGCCCAGAACGCGGACTTCTCGGCATACGCAAGGCGCTTGGCCTTTTTGCAAACCTGCGTCCGGCTAAAATATTTGCGCCCCTCAAATCTGCTTCTCCTATTAAGGACGAAATAATCGGCGACAGCCTTGACATACTTATTGTCCGCGAACTTACCGGCGGAATATATTTTGGAGATAAGGGACAAAGAGAAGTAAACGGCGCTCCGGCGGCGTTTGACACCGAATGCTATTCTGTGCCTGAGATTGAGAGAATAGCACGCATGGCTTTTGAATTTGCCATGAAACGCTCAAAGCGGCTGTGCTCTGTGGATAAGGAAAATGTGCTTGAGTCATCCAAGCTATGGCGCTCTGTGGTCAAAAAGGTAGCAGAGGAATATCCTGAGGTAGAGCTTACGCACATGTATGTAGACAATGCTGCAATGCAGCTTGTACGTAATCCAAAGCAGTTTGATGTAATTGTCACAAGCAATATGTTCGGCGACATACTTTCTGATGAAGCGTCGCAGATAGCCGGCTCAATAGGTATGCTGGCTTCTGCCAGCCTCAACGGCGACGCACGCGGACTTTATGAGCCTATACATGGCTCGGCGCCGGATATTGCCGGCAAAGATATAGCTAATCCGCTGGCGACCATTTTGTCTACAGCGATGATGCTGCGCTTTTCTCTTGACGAGCCGGCTGCGGCCGACGATATTGAAAAGGCCGTCGCCGACGTGCTCAATGTAGCACGTACGCCGGATATAGCTGAGGACGGAATAAAAACTGTAGGCTGTACCGAGATGGGCAGACTGGTAGAAAATATAATATTGGGCTGATATATTTAATTGCCCCAGCGTACGCGTCGCTTTTTGCTTTATGCTGCAATGCGAAGCATAATCTGCATAAAGAATTGTCTGTGCGGCCCGCATCGTACAGAATGAGCGGAGATCCTTTGGAGAAATAATACAGCAATTAGAAAAGACCGGCGAAACCGGCAGCAATTGGCCGGCAGTAATTTTGCTGGCTGAGTACTGCAATATCATGTATAATTGCAATAGATGTATGGTCGCCGGATAACTGCCGGCACAACTAGAACAGCGGTTTAATAAATCAGCTGCTCATAATTTGCCGCCGCTGTTTTTGTCGGCATGGCTATTAAAAGGAAAAGGACAAATATATGAAAAGGCTTTTATCTATTATTCTTGCGGCGCTGTGTATGACGGCGCTTGTTTCCTGCGGCAGCACCGAAGCGGACAACGGCGAGTACGACATTCTAACAAGCTTTAATCCGATTTATGCGCTTACGCTGCGCATTGCCGACGGTGCGGAAAATGTTAAGGTAGAAAATATGGCGGCTCCGTCAACCGGCTGCCTGCACGATTATCAGCTTACGACGGCGGACATGATGAAGCTGGGCAAGGCCGATATCTTTATAATAAACGGCGGCGGCATGGAAAGCTTTATGGAAAAAGCAATGGAAGCGAGCGATAATCTTAATGTGCTTGACACATCAGCGGGGATAGAAATGCTGCCGTCGACCGGCGGACACGATGGCAATGAATATAATTCTCATATCTGGCTTTCAATTTCGAATGCCAAAAAGCAGGCGGAGAATATCAGAGATGGACTTGTAGCGGGAAATCCGGAAAATAAAGAGATATATGAAAAGAACACAGAAGACTTTTTAAACGAGCTTACCGAGCTTGATAATGAATATAAAACGACTCTTGACGGTATAAGCGGAAAGGTAATTTCTTTTCATGAGGGAATAATTTATCTGCTTGGTGGCTATGACATAGAGGTCACTGAGATAATAGAAACAGAGCCGGGAGTAAGCCCCGACCCATCGACGCTGGCGGAAATTATAGAGGACGTTAAGGTTAGCGGCATAAAGGTTATATTTACCGAGCCGCAATATCCCGACTCCACAGCGCAGGTGATATCGCGGGAAACCGGAGCAGAAATTTATACGCTAAATCCGCTGGTTACGGGAGAAATGAGCAGAGATTCTTACGTGACCATAATGCGCGAAAATCTTCAGGTTATAAGTTCGGCGCTTAAACAGCAGTAAAATTTTAGAATATAATACACAGCCGCGGCAGGACAGTTTTATCTGTAAACCGCGGCTGAAATTTTTGCAATTATTTGTCAGCGATGAGCAAAAAAGAATAGGCAAGAGCTTAAAAAAGCGAGGCTGCATAGCATGACAGGCGAAAAATATTCATATCGCTTTAGGCGGCGCAAGCAGTCATAAAAAACATGCCGAGTACGATATTTGGCGCATCATGCTCATGCTTTTCATCTGCTTTGGTAAGAAAGCTTCGTTAACGGACTTTATCGGTGATAAATGCCGCTCTGTGCCGCGGAATGATTTTGCTTAAGATAAAACGGCTCTGCAAAAAGATGCGATACAGCTGGTCTTACCGGCATCGGTTATATCAGCGGCAAGTGGGGAGCAGTAACACAGCTTCAAAGCGGCCATATATTGTTAATGTACCAGTTTAACTCTGGTGCAAATGATGCAATATATGGCCGCACACATATTTGTATTAAAAAAATGACAGGGGGATAGTGAATTGTGCGGGATTAGACGGATATGCCGGATATATTAATCTCAGGCCCGTGGGCCGCACTGGCGGGAGGCACTGTCACCTGGCTGATAACGGTGCTTGGTTCACTGCTGGTGCTGTTTTTCAACAAGGTAAATAAAAAGCTTATGGCGATAATCTGCGGCTTCTCTGCGGGAATAATGATGTCGGCGTCATTTTGGTCGCTGCTGCTGCCTGCAAAAGAAAGAGCAGAGGAGGCAGGAGACAACGCATGGCTGCCTGTTACAATAGGCTTTATAGCCGGGGGAGTATTTATAATAGTCGCCGCAAAGATTTTAGACATAATTAAAAAAAGCAGTGCTGATAAAAAGGATAGCTCAAGCAGGGGGATACTTATATTAATTGCGGTTACACTTCATAACATTCCTGAAGGCCTTGCTATCGGCGTGGCGTTCGGCGCCGCGGGAGAACCGGAGTCTGTAGCAGCGGCAATAGCGCTTACTACGGGCATAGGACTTCAAAATTTCCCCGAAGGCGCCGCCGTTTCTCTGCCCATCAGGCAGGACGGAGCATCAAGACTTAAAAGCTTTATGTGCGGTGCGCTTTCGGCAATAGTTGAGCCAATATCCGCAGTAGTAGGAGCAATGCTTGCTCACATGGCATTTATGCTACCGTATGTATTGGCATTCTCAGCAGGAGCTATGATATTTGTGACGGTAAAAGAGCTTATTCCTGAAGCCGCAGAGGACAAAAAGCTTGGTGCAGTTATGATAATGCTGGGCTTTGCCGCCATGACTTTTCTTGACGTGGCCTTGTAGCAACTTGACCTATTAAGAGCAGCAATGGTATAATAATCGCAGAGACGGTTGTTATACCATTGCTTTTTCTGTTTAATGCGGTATATAACTATGCTTTGTAAACTTTTATGCGGTTGCTGTAAATATAAAAATAATTAATTGCAACTGCTTTTATTGTAAAGCCAAGTTAAATATGACTATATTGGTAATTTACCGGCGCAGTATTTTGTCGCATAGCTTGTGCAGGCCGCGCATTTTTGCCGATTATTGTATTGAGGCTGGGAAATATCTTTTTATGGGGGATAAAAATATGACTACGCTTATGGTTCAGACAAACAGGCTCTTAGATAATTTTAAAAGGATAAAAAAAGCCGCCGGCAGCGATATAATACCTGTGCTTTCGGGAAATGGCAGCGGATTTGGCGATACCGCCATTGCAAGCATACTGAAAGATTATGTGGGAATGGTCGCTGTATCGAGAATAGAAGAAGCCGTGCGCATAAAGACAAGCGACCGTATGCTTGAGGTGCTGCTGCTTACTCCATACTCAACGGAGGAGGAAGTTCGCAGCATTATAGAGTATGACATAACCGCAACGGTTGCATCAAACGACTCCGCCGTACTTTTGTCCGGCATAGCAGAGCAGGCGGGAAAGCAGGCAAAGGCGCATCTGAAATTTGACATAGGCGCGGGATTTTTCGGTTTTACTCCGCCGGAGGCTGCAAAAGCCGCACAGACAATTAAATATCTTAAAAATATAGATATAACCGGCGTATATACTGAGACGGCGCCGAAATCCGGCAAAAAGCTTGCGCGCATGCAGTACGAAAGCTTCCTCGGCATATTACAGACGTTAAGCAGAGAGGGCCTGACCTACGGCATGGCGCATATAGCTGCAGACGAAACGGCGCTTATGTACCCGTGGATGAGAATGGACGCCGTCAGGGTATCAAATTCGCTGTACGGTCGGCTGAATGTAAAGGACAAATGGGGGCTGGACAAAGTCGGCAGGCTGGTATCTAATGTCTGCGATATGCGCTGGGTAAGAGCCGGTACGACCATAGGCGAGCAGAGAGTAAAAATAAGGTCCAATAAGCTTGTCGCGGCGGTCCCGGTGGGCTATGCCGACGGACTGCTTATTTCAAGCGATAAGGGACACAGCATTTTTGGCGGACGGAAATCATACTGTGATATGTCGGGCCGCAAGGTTCGCATAATAGGCCGTCCGGGCTACACCACTACGCATATAGACATTA
Organism: Bacillota bacterium; assembly: GCA_030842085.1. Classification (GTDB taxonomy): domain Bacteria; phylum Bacillota; class Clostridia; order Oscillospirales; family Acutalibacteraceae; genus Timburyella. The sequence continues at coordinate 34,253 of JAUUSE010000016.1, forward strand.
CCGGCATGGACTGTTCTGTCGGAGATATGGTCTCGTTTGATGTGAGCCCTTATTATATTAATCCGCTTATAAGGCGCGAATATGTATAAAGCTTGATAGCTTTACACATACAGCGGGCTTAAAATCCGGCAGAAGCCAAAATGCTTTCCTGCCGTTTTAAAAGGACATAGTAAAATTATGGGAGATAGTATTGACAAGAGCAGATTTCCACTGCTTTATGCTGTTGATGAATATATAAAAAAAGGCCGCGTCCGCATGCATACGCCGGGCCACGGCGGCCGGCAAAACGACGCGCTTGCCATATTTAACGATATTTTAAAGTATGATATAACTGAGCTGGACGGGCTTGAAAGCCTGTACAGTGATATGGGCGCAATAGCTGCATCGGAAAGATATGTGGCAGATGTGCTCGGCGTAAAAAAGTTGCTCTATTCAACGGGCGGGTCGACGCTCTGCATCCAATCTATGCTGTATTTAGCGGCGGGTGAAGGCGGCAGGGTAATATTCGCTGGAGGTTTACATAAATCGGCAATAAATGCGTGTATATTGCTGAATATTACGCCGGTATTTATAAAATCACTTGATGATTTTACATGTATGAAAGCAGAAGCCATACTGAGGGAATACAATAATGTAAAGGCTATTTACATTACTAATCCCGATTACTATGGCAGGATTTATAATACTGCCAAATTATATGAATTATGCTGTAATTATAATATACCTCTTTTAGTAGACGGTGCACATGGGGCACATCTCAGCTGCTTTGATAAAAGTATAAATCCTTTACATATGGGTGCATCGATGACGGCTCAGTCGGCGCACAAAACGCTGCCGGCGCTCACCGGCGGTGCGTGGCTGTGCATACACGAGGACAGATATTTACATAATGCTAAATATGCAATGTCTATGTTTGGCTCGACAAGTCCGTCGTATCTTATTATGCTGTCGCTTGAATTGGCGGTTAACTGGCTGAAAGATTACGGCAAAGAAAGTTTTAGCCGTATTGCCGATGAGTGCTCATCTGTAAAGGAAAAAGCTTTGCAATACGGTTTTGACGTATATAACGGCCTCAGCGACCCCGCGAGGATAACACTTAACACATCTCGGTTGGGAATAAGCGGCAAAGCCGCAGCCGAATTGTTCAGAGAGTGCAAAATTGAGCCGGAAATGTACGATGGGAACAACATTGTATTTATTGTCTCGGCATTTTTGAAGCACAATGATTTTGAGCGGTTTAAAAGTGCGGTGTCCTTTATTGGTGAAAAATATGCGGCTAACATTCCTTTACAGTCGGATTTTACAGATAAAAATGGACTTGGCAAAGCCTGCGGCATTACCGATGAAAATACGGAAATTTGTGCAGGAAAGGCTTTTTTATATGGAAAGTATATAGATATGCAGATGTCTCCGCGTGCAGCCTCTTTGCTCGATTTCGAGGAGGTCGGCTGTGAAGCGGCGTGCGGCAGGATTGCTGCAGAAATCATTTGCCCATGCCCGCCGGGTACGCCTATTACTATACCGGGCGGCATTATAGACGAAAGAGCGTCGGCGGCCTTAAAAAGCTGTGGAATTTTTACCGTTAAAGTGGTAAAATAAAATTGTTATGGAAAATAAATTAAAATCAGCAACAGAAAACAGCGTGACAGAAATAATGAAATATATATCTGACATGCTGCAAAATGGAAGATTTCCGCACGCAATGCTGTTTGAGACGGCAGATGCCAATGTGGCCGATATCATATGCGGATATGCGGCAAAGGCCGCTCTTTGTACATCCGACGGGAAAAAACCGTGCGGAACATGTATAGATTGCCGCAAGGCGGAAGGCGGCATACATCCTGACGTCTTAGTGATTGAGGGGACAGGAGCGCGTACACTGCATGTTGAAGATATAAGAAATATCCGGCAGGATGCGTATATAGCTCCTAATGAGGGGCGGCGCAAGGTTTACATAATAAAAAATGCCGGGGATATGTCTCAGCAGTCGCAGAATGCGCTTTTAAAGGTGTTGGAGGAGCCGCCGGAATACGTGGTATTTATTTTAACCTGTAAATCGCGCTCTGAATTGCTTGATACGGTGCTTTCGCGCGTGCAGATTTTTACAGTTAATTGCGACATCGGCGAAAATTCAATCGATGAAGAAGACGCCGACCGGGAAATATTTGACGGTATAATAAGCGCGCTTATAGACAGAGACGAATATAATCTGATTGTAAAGTGCAGCCTTATACGCACGCGCAAGCAGGCTGAGAGCGGAGTAAAATATTTATATAGTGCTTTTTCGGCGGCCCTTATGATGAAGTACGGAGAAAGCGGGAGTAAAATCTGTGCTGATATATCGGCTGCTTTTGGCGCTGAAAAAATAAGAAATATATGCGCATGCTTGGATAAAGCATCAGAGCTTGTGGGAACAAATATAAATAATACGCTTTTTTCTGTTTATCTTCCCGCAAAGCTTACAGAAGCAGCAATGCAGTAGTGCATATATCTTAAAAAATATTCTTGTTTTCAAGATGGGGAAGCAAGGTAAACGGATTATTTAAATTATTATAAGTTTTAGATAGGAGAACTTTATGGCAGAGGTAATAGGAGTAAGGTTTAAGGACGCCGGCAAAATGTATTACTTTGATCCTTCCTCGTTAAAAGTGGAAAAGGGGCATATGGTCGTGGTAGAGACGGCCAGAGGCCTTGAATGCGGGAATGTATGCATAGCTAATACGGATGTACCGGAAAATCAAATAATCAAGCCGCTGCGCAAGACAATACGCATTGCAACGGACGAAGACGTTAAACGGGCGGCAGAAAATCGCCGCAAGGAAAAAGAAGCGTTCGATGTCTGCGTGAAGAAAATAGCGGAGCATAAGCTTGACATGAAGTTAGTGGATGTTGAGTATTCATTTGACGGCAGTAAAATTTTGTTTTATTTTACCGCTGACGGAAGAATTGACTTCCGCAATTTGGTAAAAGACTTAGCATCGGTATTTAAAACGCGTATTGAGCTTCGCCAGATAGGTGTAAGAGATGAAGCAAAGCTGCTTGGAGGAATGGGTATATGCGGCCAGCCGTTTTGCTGCATGAGATTTTTGAACGAGTTTCAGCCGGTTTCCATAAAAATGGCCAAGGAGCAGGGACTATCTTTAAATCCTGTAAAAATATCCGGCGTATGCGGCAGGCTTATGTGCTGCCTGAAGTATGAGCAGGACGTATATGAGGAGCTGATTGGCCTTACGCCTAAGGTGGGCTCGGTGGTAAAGACCCCTGACGGAGAGGGAATTGTAGAGGAAAACAACATTCTCGGCGGTACGGTGAAAGTACGGCTTTCTAAAAATCCGGACGCCTTGCCGGTGCAGTATGGAATATCGGACGTCAAAGTGCTGCAGGGCTGCCCTAAAAGGAAAAATAAATTGGATGCAAGGCAGGAACAGCAGGACGACATTGACGAAATTATAGATGCGGAATTGCTTGAACAGGAATAGCTGACACTTAAATTTGGGCTGTGGTTTCTATATGCTCGATGATGTATTAGAATTGAAATTTAGCTCATAATACTGATGTGTTTAATCAAATATTAGCTGGATTCTGTTAATAAGTAGGAAAATTAAATTAAAAGCCGCCGGATTAACCGGCGGCTTTTAAATTTAAGGCCAAAATCAATTATATAATAACGGGAAAAAATAAAATTAATAGTTAAACTTAATATATGCTGATATAAATAATTTTTTCTGATTATTTCATGGGATAAAAGTTTTATTACAAAATAAATAGAAAGCAAAATGGGGTATGAGCATTCTTGGCCGGCTTTAAAAACAAAACATTTGTCCGACTTTTGGCTAAACTAAGATTTTTAGATTGCGTTATAATATCCTTATTGCCTAAAATGGAGCGCAGCATATATACTATGCCTAAAGATTATCGTATGTAATTTTTTATAAGCTGAATAGTATTATATTCTATACCGGCTTATTGTTTAAGCGCTTAAATTCCGACACAGTTTTATTTAGACAGTCGGCCATATATTTTACGTTATCGTCCCAATTATAAAGACTAAGCACCCGCTGCCGTCCGGCGGCGCCCATACTTATGCGCAAGTCGGGACTTTTTATAAGCTCTATTATTTTATCGGCCATTGCCTGCGGATTTTTGCGCTCAACAACAAACCCGGTCACTCCGTCATCGACTACTTCTTTCAGGCCGTCCACATCAGACACTACCACCGGCACTGAGCATGACATAGCCTCTACAGCTGAAACTCCGAAGCTTTCACTGTCGAGTATGCTTGGTATGCAGGCGATATCTAAGCTGTGCAGTGCGGCGGGAACATCCTTGTTCGGTATAAAGCCACAAAATTCGATTTTTTCTGAAAGGCCAAGCTCCGCTGACAATGCCTTAAGGCTTGTCTCTAAACTGCCTTTGCCGTATATTTTCAGGCGAATATCGCTTATGCTTTTAGCTTCAGGCGAGCGGCAGACAATGTCAAAAGCTTTTATAAGATATTCTATTCCGTACTTTTCCTCAAGCGTTTTAACGGTGCCTATGGTTATGCTGCCGTCATCTCTGCCATATTGAGACGCCTCAGCCGGTGAAAACAAATTGGTATCTACGCCGAAGGGGGTAATAAATATAGGCGAAGATGGAGTTATAAATTTTTCAGTCTGACGCGCCATTGCATGGCTTGTAGATGCCAGAGCATCGGCATAATGCAGATTTTTTACAAGTATTGCCCGGCACAAGGCGTTTGATGGAAAATCATATACATCGCTGCCCCAAACCGAAAGCAGCGTGGGATGGAATCCCGACCGCCGCGCAAGTGTGCCGTAGCCGCTGGCATAATGTGCGTTTAATATATCCGGCTTTATTTTGGCAAGCAGCTTTTTTAAATCTGCTCCGCCGGTAAAATAAGCAAGCCGGCCGGATTTATTTATATAGTGAAGCGTGACTTTGTCGGATATTTTGTTCACTTCCGATTTGTGCCCTATAAGGGATATGAGATGCACCTCATGCTCTAAATCAGCGAGGGCGTTTGCCCAGCGATGTGTGTGCACAGAGGTAACTCCGGATAAAAGCGCTATTTTCATGTAAAAACCACCAATCACGATTAACCAGCTTATGCAAGCCTATATTGCTTATATTGTTAAATAATAAGCGGCATTATTATGCAAGCTTATAAAAAGTATATAACATACCAAACTCAAATTCAATGCCAAAGTAGCCTGATGCCGCTGGCTAAGATTATTATATTTGTGACTGTAAAATTTAAATAAATGCCTTGATAAAAAAATAGTATCTGCTATAATAAGCTAAAATATTATAATTGGAGTGGGAAATATGATAGTTGGACTCAGCAGCTACAGCCTTGGCAAGGCTATGCATCAGGGTAAAATGGATATATTTTCTGCCATGGACTGGACAAAGGAAAACTGCGGAGAGTTTATAGAGATT
>JAUUSE010000084.1:0-4518 GCA_030842085.1 Bacillota bacterium
GAAGAATCTTATTTACAGACTTTTCTTCATACCCTCCAGAAAACCTGCTAAAAGGAAAAAGCCCGCCGATATAGCGGGCTTTTTTATATAATTATATTTAAAATTTTTAATATAAATATCGTTAAACAGCTTTATAAATAAAGGTACAAGTTCATTTTTAAAAGCCGGTATCATTAATGTTTGACCGATTATTCTGGTATGTCAACTTTGCTAGGATATACTTCCTATTATATAATTTATCAGCATGAGCAGGCCGTATATTACCGGCTGATGCAGTATATATATTAAAAGCGAATGCCGTCCAATCATGTGCAGCGGCGGCACGTGCCTTTTATAGAAAAACTCCGGCAGCTTGGGCGATGCAAAATATTTGCCTAAAAACGTCCCTGCAAAAAATATAAATATCCATGGTAAAATTGGGAAATAGTCTGATGCGTAAAGCCTTGTTTCGCCTATCCCGAATGGCAGCGCAAGAAGTTCTGGTGTATTCCTATCAAACGTAATGCTTATAGGACCAATGCCTATCTCGCCTCTTTGTATATTCCAAAGCAAAACAGTCAGCACAATACAGACTACTATGCCTGCTATTGGATGTATTTTGTCAAGCAGAGGATGCAAAATGGCAAATATGAATACTGACACTGCAAGCAGATGCAGTATGCCAAAATATATTGGTTCTACAATATTAAGCTTTGAAAGTACTAATGTTGCAATAGTCACGGCCAATGCCGCTGCTGCTATTATGCCCGACCGCTTCAAATTTGATTTTGACAGCCTGCAGCATATTCCGCATATTGCTATAAACACTCCGGCAAAAATTGGCTGTGCAGGCAAAAAGAAATTGTAAAGATTATATCCTATCTGGAAATTAAATATATATGCCAAATCAAAAAACATGTGGAAGAAAACCATGCATACTATGCATAGGCCCCTTGCTTCATCTAAAAATATTATTCTGCGCCTCTCTACTGTATCTGACGCCAAGTTGTTCACACCCATCTTCGTTTTCAAACATCCATTGTTTTTATTTTATATATATTATTTTATCATAGTTACAACTATTTTAAAATTATTACTTTTTTATAATTTTTATATAATCTTATTAGATTGAAATGATTATATTTGTGTGATATTATATATAAAATGCTTTTTACAAAAAAGGAGGGGATTATTTGTCTGCGGTTCTTAAAATTAATAATCTTTACAAAAAGATTGGGAAAAGACAAATAATACAAAATTTATCCATTGAAGCAAACGGTGGAGAAGTTTTCGGCTTTCTCGGTCCCAACGGCGCCGGTAAAACTACTACTATAAAAATGATTGCAGGTCTTTATCACATAACCTCCGGGAGTATTGAAATATGCGGATATTCCGTGAAAGACAGATTTGAAAAGGCCATTGCCAATGTAGGCGCCATTATCGAAGAACCGAAAATGTATAATTACATGACAGGGATGGATAATCTCAAGTATTACGCCAGCATGTATAAAGGAATATCCGAAAAGAAGATAAATGACATGGTGGCGCAGTTTGGCATGCAGGAGCGAATAAATACCAAGGTTAAAACATACTCGCTCGGCATGCGCCAGCGCCTTGGACTTATACAGGCGATGCTGCACGACCCAAAGCTGCTTATTCTCGATGAACCGACTAATGGACTCGACCCAAAAGGTATACACGAGCTGCGCGAATTTTTGAAGTATGCCGCACACCAGTGCGGAGTATGTGTATTTGTATCAAGCCATCTGCTCTCTGAAATGCAGATGCTCTGTGACAAAGTAGGCATTATTGACCAGGGCAGGCTTATTAAGGTTATGAGTATATCTGAAATAAACGGGCTGACAATAGGAAATTCAGAAGTAGTAATAAACGTTGACCGACCCGACTTTGCTGCCCAAATACTTGCTCAAAACGGCTGGCAGAATATCCGCATAGGACAGGGTACTGTCTCTGCCGCGGTAAATCATGAGCAGGTGCCGCATGTAATTTCATTACTTGTCGGCAACGGAGTACTGATTTACGGCGTTTCACAGCAAAATTCCAATTCTCTTGAATCGTTCTATATGCAGCTGACAGGGGGTAGTAAAATTGAGTAGATTTTTACATCTGGTCGCCGGCGAAACTAAAAAAATTTGGAGGCAAAAGGCGGCTGTTGTACTGCTTATTATATTTTTAGCGCTCAACGCCATTTTGGCCGCGCTGCTCATCTTTTCCGATGTAGATATGAAAAGCGCTATATTAGAGGGGTTCGGCAGCGATTTCAGTCTGCAAACTCATGCACAAAAATATTCTGAGGAAAACGAGCAGATGCCTTATTATATTACATACGATGAACACGGAAATATTCAATATAATTATTATACCGATTATTATCGTCCTCAGCCTATTTCTGCCGAGGAAAGAATAAACAGCTATAAAGAGCAGCTTAACGACCCGGAAATTTCCAATATTGAAAAAAACTTTATAATGATGCAAATTGACTCGCTTGAAAAGTCGGCAGCGATTGATAATTACATTTCCGAAAACAATGTGTCGTTTAAGGAGGATGTAAGCAATTCCGCTTATTATTTACAATTTTCAATGTCTGTTATGTGCACCATTGCCATTATCGGCACACTCATTATAGGCGCGGGCACTGTCGCGGGAGAAGCATCGGACGGCACGATGAAGCTTTTGCTTACGCGGCCATTTAAGCGCTGGAAAATACTGACCTCGAAATTTGTCGCTGTGCTGCTTTACGGGCTGTTTATGTATGTGCTGGGATTTATCTTCTCTTTTGTTATAGGCGGGCTGCTGTTTGGCTTTGACGGCTTTGGCCTGAATATAATAGCCAGCTTTGGCAAGGGAAGCGCTTTCAGCATAGGAATTATACCTTATACTCTGCTTAAATTTGCACTCTCATTTACGCAGATTATAATGCTGCTCTCAATGGTCTTCCTTATCTCATGTCTGTTTAAGTCTCGGGCACTTGCCGTGGGTATCTCCATGCTTATATATTTTGTCGGCTCCGGTATTGTAAAGCTTTTAGCTATACTCGGCATAGACATTTTGAAGTACGTCATATTCTTCAACATGGATTTGTCGCCATTTTTAACGGCGCTTCCATCTTATCCCGGCATGACTATTTTGCAGTCGGCTATAACCGCGGCCGTACATTTTGTCGTATTTATGGCGGCATCATACGCTTTGTTTATCAAGCGGGACGTAAATTAAATATAAGTTAATACTCCCTTATGTTTGTTAAAAGTAAAGGAATAAAATTATTTATCATCACTATCTTGTTTAAATGGCATATTTCAAAAATGAAATATGGTGTGCTAAAATTATTGCTTTATTATAATTATGGGAGGTAATTAAAATGAAAGGATTCTTACACACTTTAGCAGGTGAAAACAAAAGGCTTTTGAAGCATAAATCCTCTATTGTAATTATATCAATCTTTCTTATCGTATATTTGGCAATAGCCCTTATATTTACTGCCGCAGATGATGAATTAGCAGATGGAATTCTCTCACTCATGAGCGGATATCAAGTTGAAACACCCAACGATTACACCCATTATTACGAGGGAAAAATTAATTACAGCTCTCTTAGCTCGGCTAAGGACGATGCTGAAATTGCACGTCAGTATGTCGGTAATCTCGACGAAGATGACAGCCTTGTTGAAAGGTATGAAGCCAAAACAAGGTATAATTCGGCCAGAAGAAATCTTTCTATTACGGAATACAGGTATGAAAATGAAATGACATATGAAAATATAAACAAAACCGCGGCCTTTTCAATAGCTTCGCTATCCGTTTTCAGTATAATCGCCGCTGTCGGCACTATTATAGCCGCTGCCGTCTCAATTTCTTCAAATGATGCTGAAAGCTCATATACATCTATTAAAAAGATAAAGCTGCTTACCTGTAAATTCATATCCGTCCTGCTTTATGGGCTGTTTATGTATGTTTTGGGCATTATTCTTACTATTCTGTTTGGAGGACTGCTCTTCGGATTTAGCGAGTTCAGCTATGTCTTTGTCAGCGGGTTCGGCCCCGACGCCGTACTTGCCGCTTCGGTAATTCCTTATACTATTGCCAGTGCGGCGCTGTCATTTACACAGGTTGTTTTGTTTATATCTATAGTATTTTTAACATACTGCCTGTTTAAGTCGTCTGTCCTTGCTGTTGGAGCGCCCATATTAACATTTGTTTTATCGACACTTCTTTCTTTGCCCATTGCGGCGCTCGACATTGATATTACTAAATATCTTATATTCTTTAATTTAGATTTAAAATTCAATCTTCCGAAATTCCTTGATTTTTCAAGGCTTACCGCCTATCAAATATCAAAACCTTATGTATTTTCCCTTGTTTTTGCCCTTATGAGCCGAAACAAGGGAAATTTTTTATGCTTCGCCCACAACCTTATCCAAGAGCCTTGCAGAAGTCCGTTTTGCTTCCCTTGTGGAGTGGGCGTAGATGTTCATTGTGGTACTGACATCAGAGTGTCCGAGAAGTTCCTGCACATCTTTGG
>JAUUSE010000085.1:0-4453 GCA_030842085.1 Bacillota bacterium
TGAGGATGAATATGACGATGCCGAAGAGGATGATGAGGAGGAAGAAGAAGAGGAAAAATCATAGTCGTCGTAAACCGATTTTGGCTCCTTTGCATCTTCATTTGTATCTTCAAAATCGCTGTCTTCAGGAAGATCGTCGTAATAATCCTCTTCAGAAACATTGAATATGTTCTTTATCTTGTCCATAAATGCCATTTAAAAACACTCCTAAAAATATATTCTTTTTCCAAACAGCGCAGAGCCTATTCGCACCATGTTTGAACCTTCAAGTATCGCCTCGGCATAATCATCCGACATGCCGACAGACATCGTATCAATAATACTATTATCTAATTTTTGTGCCTGCATGTCAACAAATAGTTTGTGTATTTTTCTAAAATATTCACGATTTTTCTCTCCGCCCTCTTCACAAACCGGCGGTATGGCCATTATTCCTCTTAGTCTTATGCCCGCAATTTCGCTGATTTCATGGGATTTTTCCATAATCTCTTCCGGCATAAAGCCCGCTTTCGACTCCTCTTTGCCAATATTTACCTCGAGGAGTATATCAGTGCTTGTATTATTTTTCACACTAAGCCGGCCTATCTCCTGCGCAAGTTTTATAGTGTCGACCGATTGTATCATAACCGCATTGCCTATTAGATACTTTACCTTGTTTGTCTGAAGCCGGCCTATAAAATGGAACTCACACGGCAGCAACTCGTCCTTTTTTGACAAATATTCCTGAACCCTGTTTTCGCCTATGAGCTTTATTCCGCTCTCTACAGCATGATTTATAACAGAGACGTCTACGGTTTTTGTAGCTGCCAGCAGGCGTATATCCTCAACCCTGCGTCCCGATTTAACCGCCGCTTCGCCTATATTATACAACACTTCTTTATAGTTTTCATCAAAAGCCCTTTTTTTTGCCTCAATTTCCTCATGCGACAATTTTTCCGTCATAAAGATTTCTTCCTCCTATTACAACTTCATCGTAAAGCACAAGCCCGCTTTTATCTTCCGACACCTTGCAAAGCATATATCCGTCACCCGTATATATTACCTCTATAGGCTTAAACTTTATCATATACCCATTGTCAACGTATACGCCCTTTACATCGTCTACAATGCGTACCGCTTCGGTGTTAACCACAAGGCCGCTGTATTCTTTCAGTATTACCTCAATTTGACAGCTCCGCAGATGCGCAAGCGTACTGTTCATATAGCTGCAGGAAAACACAACCACCGTAGTATTGTCAAAACGGTTCATATACTTTACTGTCGCCGGCACCTTTTCAGCAGAATCAATGTTGAAATCTATAGAATACGTCTGCCCCACCGCAAGCGACATAGCAGTCGTATTATCAATCTCTGTTGCAATATACCAGTCATAGTCGCCTACTACCTTGCCTATGGCGTCGCCCATGTCAGTCGCCGTCACGGAGTTTAACATATCCGGAGTAATATTGGCAAGCTCGTCTACCGATATCGAATTCTCATAACCGTCAACGCTCTTTATAAAATATCCGGAATTAGCCGAGCGTATACTGCTTGAAGATGTCTGCATTTTAGCCGCTGCAGCATCCCGCTGCGATTTAAGCTCGGCTATCAGCGTGCCATAGCCGTCCAGGTCGCCCGTAAGTATCTGACGGCGGTTTATTAAATCAAGATATTCCTCTGATATATCATAAACGCTGTCCATATCGCCGTCGTCAAAAGCCGACAGCATATCAATCAAGTTGCTGCGCGCCTGAGTGTTTATCGTCTCAAGATTAACGCTTCCGCCCTTTGCCTGACGCTCCGATTCCTCCATTCGGTTTATGCGCTCCGTCAGTTCGTCATATTCCTCTTTTGCATAAACCGCTTCCTCTGTAGAATAGGCTTCGGCTACCACGCCGTTTTTAGATACCCGCTCGCCGTCCTTTAAAACGTATCTCAGTATACCGCTGCCGCTTCCAGACAGCACGCTTTCATCCCTTATTATAAACCCATTGCACTCTATGCTGTCATAGGCAGAGTGCATTACTGCCATTTCCGTCTTATATGCTGTTAATGCATTTACAGCCTGAACAGATATATATGCAACCAGTAAAACCGCCACCAATGCGACGCCTATGGTTTTAAATATGTTTCTTCTCAACAATACCACATCCTGAAAAATATATATCGAGCGTCTGCATTAACACGATATATTAAAAAGTTGCACATCGGCGATAATGGCAAAAATGCCCAATATGCCTCTGTATTGCTTTCAACATAAATTTAGCAATCTAAAATTTGATATATAAAGTTGCATGTTTTAAAAGCTTTATGAAATAAAACAGCATGTCCATAATATACAAATGACTCTGCATTATTGCAGCACTGTATTAACGCGGCTGATATAAGTAAAGCTTTTGCGCCCATGCCGCTCAGTCAAAGCAAGCACACCGGCACACATACCTCACTACAAAAAATTTGTACGCCATATCTCGCTTATCAGACTACTATGTTAACATATATAATTTAATTTTGTGTTAACAAAAACGGACTTTACTCCATATATAGTAATTTATCTCGTTTATTATAGCATATATTGACGCAGAAAAAAACCGCTTTTTACCCTTTATCACTGAGTTGACTTGAAAAGTGTGCTGCTCTCTATAAGCTTTTTCGCCTCGTCAAAAATTTCTTCGGCGGACTTGTCCTGCACATCTATCCAGTTAACCGATTTGTTGCGCCTGAACCATGTGAGCTGACGCTTGGCATACCGCCTTGTATCCATCTTTATTTTTTCAATGCATTCATCGAGCTTAGCCTCGCCGGAAACAAACGGCATAAGCTCTTTATAGCCTATCGCATTCATGGCGGTCTTTGAGATGTTTGAGCCTAAGAAAAATTTCGCCTCGTCTATAAGCCCCGCCTCGACCATAGCATCGACGCGTATATTAATTCTGTCGTACAGCCGCTGCCGGTCATGAAAATCAAGCCCGATATAAAACGTGCTGTATTCCGCCGGCGACGCTTTTGACTCGCTTTCCCGCTGCGCCGCAGTCTTGCCGCTTAGCTTATACGCCTCTATTGCGCGTACAATTCGCAGCGCGTCGTTTTCGCTTATTTTTTCCGCAGCGTCCCTGTCACATTGCTTTAGAATGTTATGCAGATATCCGTTTCCTTTTTCCTGCGCTGCGCTGCGCAGTTCATTACGCAGCTTAATGTCAGGCGAGACATTGGAAAATTTTATATTGTTCAGTAAAGAATCTATATACAGCCCCGTTCCGCCGGCAATTACGCTCACTTTGCCCCTGCGGTTTATATGCCTTATAATTTTTGCTGCAAGCACTGTATATTCCGCTACCGAATACTCGCACTGCGGCGGCAAAAATCCTATCATATAATGCGGTACACCCAGCATTTCATCTAAAGTTGGCTTGGCCGTCGCTATGTCCATCCCGTCATATATCTGTATTGAGTCGGCGGATATTACTTCGCCGCCAAAATAGAGCGCCAGCCGCGCCGCAAGCGCAGTTTTACCAGAGGCCGTCGGACCCACCACTGCAATAACTGGTATATTCCTTTGCACACCAAGCACCCTTTACTTAAAATTATTTATTCAAACATAAGCTTTCATCACGTCAGTCCGGGCTTAAAGCTCACATGGCACAGACGCATTTGCTGCATTAAATGCAGTTTCCAATATCAGCCTAAAAGCCTATAGACAGTCTTAAGAAGCTTCTGCAAGACTGCAGTTATACTATTCTTTTAAACTGCTTCTCCAGTTCTTTTCGAGTAAGCACAAACGCTGTCGGGCGGCCGTGCGGACAGAATTTTATGCTCTTTTCCACCACTACTTTTTTCACAAGCTCCATAAGCTCGCGCTCGCTTGATACATCCCCGGCCCTTATAGCCGCTTTGCAGGACACAGTGTGATATATCCAGTCTATTTTGTCCGATGACGGCATAGAGCTGTATCTGAATTTATCAGCCATCTCCGTCACAACACCTTCAATATCCTTCTCATCAAGGAACGGCGGCATAGACCTTACAGCTACGCTGCCCTGTCCGAAATCTTCTATTTCAAAGCCGGCCTCTCCGGCAGCGTCTAAGTTTTCAAGCATGGCATTATAATCATCGTTGCCGAGCTTTACCACTACAGGGCTGAGCAGCAGCTGCGGCGATGTGCTCATGCTGCTTTTAAGGCGTTCAAATATTATTCGCTCATGCGACGCATGCTTGTCCACAAATACAATATTGTCGCCGTATTCCACTATTATGTAAGTAGAAAACGCTTCCCCTAAAAGTCTCGGCTCAGGCTCAGCTTCATTATAAAAGGCCGGCTCGCCCGCTTCTGATATATCTGCATCTTTATCGTCTTTGTCAAAACTATTCGCAGCCTCTGAAGCTGCTGTATCTAATCCGCTTTTTTCGCTTAAATCATCAAAATTTGAATTTGAATATCAGTAAATTATGACCTCTCAACAGAGGTTACAGTGTT
>JAUUSE010000086.1:0-4428 GCA_030842085.1 Bacillota bacterium
GCTAATGTATAGCCGGGGTGGAAGAAATTTATTTTTCTTTATAATACTTTTCCTCATCTTTTACAAATACCAATCCAAAAGATAAAAAGCATAAATATGCCGTTATCCAAAATAATATATCACTGTGTATTTGGAAGAAAATGTCTAAAATCATTCTTGGTAAATTAACAAGAATTAATAATCCAAATACTTTAAATATATTTTTTAAAAACCGCGACATAGGTAAGTTATTTTTAAGGTAAAAATAAATAAAGAAAAACATAAAAAATATATTTACTATAGGAATAAATATTAAAATTTTATGTGCTTTTAAACTCATGTATTATCCCCCTAATTATTCCCACTCAATAATAAGACCGGCGCCAATTCCACCTGCTGCTTTTGCACTAAATTTTCCATTAGATAGATTAAGTTGACCTCCTACTGCGCCGACTTCTGCCGAAATGCCAATTTTAACATTCCCAAAATTTACAGTGATACTTGGACTCCAAAAACTGGCAAGAGCCCCAGCATATAATCCTCCGTCTGAAAATTCCAAGCCTGTTTCGACATGTCCAAAGTCTAATAATGATAAATCCAAATGTTCAAACTCCCAGCCACCTGTTATCAGTGTACCTTCTACTGAACCTAATCCTACATCGCCATTAGACAAATCAAATGACGGTTCTGAAAAGTCAAAAACAAAGCTTTGTTCATGGAAAATACTGTCTGGGTCATGCCTTCGGTTGTCATATAGAGAATAAGTACCGTCATCATTTTTTAATTTATCAAGTAAAGATTCGCTGCTTTGAGAATTTACGTCACCGGCATATGGTAAATCAGCAGGGCTATAATTATCATAGCAGTCGGGACTGTTAATGCCAGGGCATGCACCCGTATATCCTTTAAGATAAGCAGTGATGCATTGGCCGTTAGAATCAATAAACATTATGGGATTGTTGCCGGCATAAGAATATAGATTTTGAGTTATAAGGCCCCTTGTGTCAATCAGTCCATCTTCATTAATAAACCTCTTAACCTCAGGGTCATAATACCTTGAGTTTAGATAATAGAACCCCGTCTCAGTGTCATAGTAGTAACTTCTGTATCTGATGGGATTTATTTGCCCCAAAGTGTCGGCCAATGAGCCAGTAACAGAATATACCTTGCCCCATGCGTCGTATTCGTAGCTTACCACCACCTCAGCAGCTTGTCCAAGTGATATATATTCACCATCAGTTTGAGATTACTTATGCCTCCACCCCGGCTATATATTAGCCGGGGTGGGACGGGGGAGGGAAATATAAGCAAATCTTATTTATGTAGAACTGATAAAATAAATGCACACACAAATGTTAAATAAAGTACTAATGAAGCAATTTTAAAAATTTTTTTAACAGTTTTTACATCTACATCATTACCAACTCTTTTACATGCAATATAACCTGTTAAACTCAAATTAGCACCAAAAATACTAATTACATATATCGTTTTCCAAACAGATTGATATGCGGGATAATGAGATGTATTTATAAAGCTTTCTAACCATATAGTTGATAGAGGAATAACAGTAAGCCAACATATTACAGCCATTGATTTCACTATATCTATAATAATGTTGTTGATGTGCTTCTTTGCTTTTACCCTTCCACAGGATTGGGTTTTGGTACGATTTTCGAGCTCAAACAACAGATATTCTACTTGCTTTTTTCCATATTGCCCTCCATCAATAATAGTGCTTTCTCCATCTGCTGTAACAAATAAAATTACATCTTTTAGATTTTTGGTTATCTTTGGCATTTTAATTGGAATAGGAATATTTGAACTCATTATAAGCATCCATTCATCGGCCAAAAAGCCTTTGCCTTTTGCAGAATACTCTTTTAAATCTTTAAATAAGAAACCGCCAAAAAATTTTAAATCGTTATAATTTATTATCGATTTCTTTACTTTTGGGAGACTAAAAAATTTAAATTTATCAATAGGAACGCCATTTATCCAATGTACTATTTCTATTTTGTCAGCATATAATATTATTTTTGGCCTTAGTACAATACATAACAGCAAAATAGATATCCATACTGCAATTATTGAATATATAGGTGCAATTATAATATTACTTATATTTTTCCCGCTATTTATTAAGTCGACAAACAAAAACGGTATCGGCAGCAAAAGCATTATTGCAACAAAAATAAATAACGCGCTAATTGGACTAAATGGTCGAATTATACATTTATTCATATTGTCTCCTTATTCAAAAACTTCTCCATAAAAATTTCCATCAACAGTATATAAATGGCCATTATAACTACACATATATGTTCCTCTTCCTCCATTGCTCATGCCAACGCCATCATACCAATATTCTGCGCCTGGAATTAATCCGTTATATAAATCGATATGTATATCTCCTGCAATACCGGCTATAATTCCTTTTGTTATTACTTTTGCACTCATAGTTGTGGCAGTTTTATTACCAAGTTTTGTAAGACCAGAATTATATACCGAACTGAAACTATTTCTTCCCGAGGTAATTTTAGGTATTTTTACGCTGACTTTGCCAAAAGCCGCTCCTACTGTTGTATTAACTGCTGTATTCACAGCTATTTCTGCAATTGGCCTGTCATTTTTACCAGTTAGCTTTTCTAATCCTTGGCCAACAACTGTAGAAACACCAGAGCTTACGGCAGAACCTACAACAGGAGTCGCGTATAATGATACTACGCCTCCAACTGCTCCACCTACACCGGCGCCAACATACTGTTCCCAGGAACTAAATGTCCATTGACCGTTTACTGCGCTCGTGACTAAATCACTTATGAATTGTCCTCCAACTCCTACAATTGCTCCAACCGCTCCAGCTATTAAATCGTCTATTAGTGCCCATTGGCCAGAAGGATCATCTTGAATAGTTGGATTATTAAAACAATATGAGTATAAATTTTTTCCGGTTTGTATATCGGGATTTAGCTGGTTATCCGCATTAATAAAACGTTTAATCTCGGGGTCATAGTAACGAGAGTTGAGATAATAGAACCCCGTTTCAGTGTCATAGTAGTAGCTTCTGTATCTGATTGGGTTAATAGTGCCAAGTGTATCCGCCAATGAACCAGTTACAGAATATACCTTGCCCCATGCGTCGTATTCGTAGCTTACAACTGACTCAGCAGCTTGCCTATGTGACATATATTCACTATCGATTTAAGATTACTTATGTCTCCACCCCGGCTAATTGTTAGCCGGGGTGGGAGTCGTGAAAATTACTTCTTTTTTTTCCTGTTTTTAGATACTAACCTTTCATAATGTGCCCAAGGATCCTTCGGTTTCCATGTTATAATCGTTAAGATGAGAGACCAAACAAGATCAAATACCCCTACAGTCCATATTAATATAATATTTATATCTCTGAACCATTTCCAAAAAAGTGCCATACACGTACAAATAATTAATAAAGAATGTATTACTAGCACTATATAATAAAGTATTATAAATAATTTTGGTATCTCTTTTCTGTATCTACTGTAAAAAAGCCATTCCGTAAATGTTTGTCCTCTTCTTCTTCTACGTGATTCATTCCTTTTTAAAGGTGCTTCTCCAATAGCCAAAAGAACCCCTCGGATTCCAAAGACCGAAAAACCACATATAATTATTAAAAGAAGAATTTGCCCTTCCATGCTCATTTCTATGATCTCCTGTTCCTAATTAATGATTCATAAAAAGCTTGAGCGTGAAGATCTGCTAACGATATTGCTGATGATCTTGCTATATCAGGTAATAAGTTTCTTCTAAATGCTCCAAAATATTTTACTGTGTTTTTACTGTAATATACAAACGCTTTTTTCGTTTCTCTTATTCCCGCTTTTATTCCCTTGTGTACGGTGGTTTTAACAGATCGTTTTACCGTCTGTTTGCCTAAATTAGTTAAATGTTTAGAACCAGTTCCAGCGCCGCCTATTGCTCCCGAAATGCCGCCAGCTACTCCATCTATCATTACGCTGACAGCATCAAAATTCTCAAATCCTTTATTCGCTATTATTTGATTTGCTGCATTTTCGGCCATGGAAATTGAAGCATTACCTATTATCATTACTCCAATACCTACACCTGTTGAAGCTAATGCACCACTTGCCGCACCTGATAATATCGCTGTTCCTAATCCATCAGTCACTTTTTTTCCTTCAATCAAATTACTTACAGCTTTGATTGCTCCATTTACTAGTCCACCCACAACAGCGCCGATAACAATATGCCAAATTTCACCACTGCTGTCGGCTCGTATAACTGGATTATTATCGCAGTAAGCAAACAGATTTTTATCCCAATGCGATATTTCAGGAGAAGCTGCTAACAAATCGGTTGTATCCGCATTTATGTACCTCTTAATTTCCGGATCATAATACCTTGAGTTTAGGTAATAGAACCCAGTCTCATTATCATAGTAGTAGC
>JAUUSE010000017.1:0-38155 GCA_030842085.1 Bacillota bacterium
GTCAAGCAGCGGGTCGATTACCGGGCCTCCCGCTGATATTGCATATGCCGTTGAGCCGGTCGGGGTAGAGACAATAAGCCCATCTGCACGGTATTTGCTCATATCGACGCCGTCGCATTTTACCGATATATCCACTATTCTCGAAGTTACGCTTTTAGCAACAACGATATCGTTAAAAGCGAGAAACTCATTGCTGCCGCTTTCATTTTCCACAGTAATATCAAGCATCATGCGCTTTTCGGTCTCATAGTCTCCGGTTTTAAGAGCAGAAAGACGCGCAAGCTCGTTAACCTCAAGGCCCGCCATAAAGCCTAAACGTCCGGTATTAATGCCAAGTATTGGCTTCTTATATACCGCCGCCTTTTTGGCGTTATGTATAATAGTACCATCGCCGCCGATTATTATGACAAAATCGCAGCTTTCGTCTATTATGTCCTCCCCCTCGGCAGCGAGCATTACCGCTATTCCATTCTTCTCAAGTACCGAGCATACCTCATCAGCATATGACTTAATATTCTGCTTTTCATAGTTTGGTATTACCGCTGCTTTCATATTCTGCTCCTAAAATCTAATTTAAAGCCTTTCTGACTTTATATATTGTACAACAGCCAGATGTACGCATCAAGTATGAATTTGCCTTAAGCCACAAGGCCAGCCGCAGATTGCAAAATGCGGCCGCTTAATATCACTGATATTGTAAAGTCAATTAAAGCAATTGTCTGCAAAATTTTCATAGTCCGTTGCTTAAGCAGTATATGTAAGATGTTTGCAGCGTTTTCAGACTACTTAAGTTTGCCAAAAGCCTCATATGCCACCGATTTTACGTCAATCTTTGCAGATGCGCCATCAATATGCGCGACATGTGCAAGATATTCTATATTTCCGTCGCCACCAGTTATCGGAGAAAAGGTAATTCCCTTTACAAAAAATCCGCTGTCACAAGCATATTCTAAAAACGCATCAAGTACGCTTATATGCGTTTTAATATCGCGGACTATGCCGTTCTTGCCAACGTTTTTGCTTTCCGTCTCAAACTGCGGTTTGACAAGTAGAACTGCTTCACTGTTTTTTGCCAGCACAGAGTGCAGGGCAGACAGAATATGTCTTAGCGAAATAAATGAAACATCAACACAGGCAAAGTCAATCGGCTCGCCGAATATTGATGCGTCTATATCTCTGAAGTTTACATGCTCTAAATTAACGACTCTTGCGTCTTTGCGTAAATCTTTATGCAGCTGATTTTCACCGACGTCCACAGCATAAACCTTTGCCGCGCCATGCTGCAAAAGGCAGTCGGTAAATCCACCGGTAGACGCTCCAACATCGCATGCAGTGAGCCCCTCAACAGATATATTAAAAAAATTCAGTGCCTTTTCCAGCTTGTAACCGCCGCGGCCGACGTATTTTTCCCGCATCAGCACTTTTATTTCATCGTCTACCGACACATTTTCCGCCGGCTTTGATACAACCACGCCGTTTACCTCTATGCCGCCGGCTATAATGCTCCGGCGCGCTTTCTCACGGCTCTCGTATAGTCCTCTCTTTACAAGCTCTATATCCAAACGGCTTTTTTCCGGCATGTTTAACTCCCTTTTCGCGCAGCATCACAACAGCATCGCATTGACGCTAAGCATCAGCCGCAAATCATATTCCTATTTTGAGTATAGCCGCTGATACTATGCTCAACATATGGATATGCTGTCCCGGCATAAGGCCATCATAAACCAATTCATCTCTATTTTATGAACCGTCATAAGTACATCCCGCACCATATGCCTTTACACAGATTAAGCGTCACCAAATCTAACCCTGCACAAGCAAAACAGCAAACTCATTTGAGCTTATATTCTTACGGCACATATAGACATCCATTAATATAAAATAAAGTTTAACTTTATTCCCCGTGCCCAATCTTGCTTAATATTATGTCAACTACAGAATCGGCGTCAAGCTGATGCTTTTTAAGCGCGCTGCTCACGGTTGACTGAGGAACAAATCCATCCTTTATTGCTGTTACCTTAAAGTTGCCTTTATATCCTCGCCTGAGCAGAGTATAAGCTATGTGTTCGCCTATACCGCCGTTTTCCATAACCTCTTCAAACACAAAAATATTTTTATAATCCTCAAGTCGTTCATATAAGTCGTCCCGCAGCGGCCATATGCGATTTAATTTTATTATGTCAACCTGATTTCCGCTGTCCGTCAATTTCAAATATGCATCGCATACGCTTCCAAAAGTGCGGCCGTAGGTTATAACAGCTGTATCAGAATTTTTACCGCTCTCTATAACATCAAACGGCAAGTCCTTGGATATATATGGAATGCTTATATGCGGCTGCGCGCCCCTCGGATACCGAACGGCGGCAACCGACGGGGCGTCGTATATGGCAAGTTTTAAAAAGAGCTCTGTCTCGGCATATGTACTCGGTGAATATATATAAATTCCCGGCACTGTGCGCAGAAACGCCACGTCAAACAGTCCCTGATGCGTTTCACCGTCCTCGCCGACGATGCCGGCCCTGTCAACGCCCAGTACAAGCTTTAACCCCTGCGTGGCGGCGTCGTGCAGTATCTGGTCATAGCTGCGCTGCAAAAACGACGAATATACTGCGAATACCGGCACAAGTCCCTTTCTCGCCAAGCCGCAGGAAAATGTCACAGCATGCTCCTCAGCTATTCCGACGTCGTAAAACCTGTCCTTAAACAGTGAGCGGAACATCCCAAGGCCTGTACCCTCCGTCATTGCGGCCGTTACAGCGCATATGCGGTCGTCATCTGTCGCTATTTTGCAAAGGGTGGCGCCGAATATATACGAAAAATTGTCCGTCCCGCTCTGATAATCGCCTGTCTCTATATCAAAGCTGGGTATTCCGTGGTAATTTTTCGGATTTTTTTCCGCATGCGTATAGCCCTTGCCCTTTATGGTGTTAATATGTATTAAAGTCGGACGCTTCATATTTTTAGCCGTTTCCAGTACCGAAAGCAGCTTATTCATATCATGTCCGTCAACAGGTCCGAGATATGAAAAGCCCATGTCTTCAAAAAAAGTGCTATGATAAAGCACATTTTTTATACGGGTTTTTGATTTAAGCATCCAGTTTCTCAGCCGCTGCCCTATAAGAGGTATGCGCTGAACGAACTTCTCTACCGCCTGCTTCATTTTAAAATAACCCGGCTTTGAGCGTATTGTCGCAAGATATCTCGCTATTCCGCCAACATTTCGCGAAATAGACATTTTGTTGTCATTGAGTATTACTATAAGCTTATCCTTGCTGCGTCCGGCATTATTGAGTCCCTCGTACGCCAATCCGCCGGTAAGCGCGCCGTCGCCTATTATCGCCACGACATATCCGTCCGAAAGATTAAGCGCATTGCCGCGGGCAAAGCCGTAAGCCGCCGATATTGAGGTACTGGCATGCCCCGTTATAAATGGGTCGTGCTCGCTTTCCTGCGGCCGCGGAAAGCCGGAGAGACCGCCCTCCTGCCGCAGTCTGTAAAATACATCCTTTCTCCCCGTCAATATTTTATGAGTATAGCATTGATGCCCCACGTCGAATATTATTGTGTCTTTGGGAGAATCAAACGACTTGTGCAGAGCGACAGTGAGCTCCACCACACCAAGGTTTGACGCAAGATGCCCGCCGGTTTTGGATACCGTATCAATAAGCATCGTCCTAATCTCTGAGCACAGCTGATTAAGCTCGCCGACGGAAAGCCCTTTTAAATCCTCAGGCGAGTTCACAGCTTCAAGTATATTTTTCTTATCGCTTATAAAATTAGAGTCAACGGCGGCTGCTTTTTCGCTATTAGTCATAATATTACTCCGTATTTTAAAAATAAGGGCGCAAATTGCTGAGTGCTCTCTTATTCTCTATTCTATCACTGAAATATGAACAAAAATTATATTAACTATGTAAATACAAATAACACATCACATAATGGCCATTGGCATAACAATGCCGAGCAGCACGCCGCCAAGCACCTCAAAAGGAGTATGGCCCAGCACTTCTTTAAGTTCCTTGCCCTGCTCATCTTCATCTATGTCAAGATGACTCATCAGCTTGTTGATAGTTTTGGCCTGCTCGCCGGCAGCGCGGCGAACTCCCATTGCATCATATATTACAACACATGCTAATACTACAGAAACCGCAAAAGCTACCGAGCCGGCGCCCGCAACCTTTCCGGTAGCAATTACCAGAGAGGTCACCATTGCCGAATGCGAGCTCGGCATTCCCCCGGCGCCGAAGAGTCTTTCGGGTACAAACTCTTTAGTAGTTATAAACGCAATCAAAAATTTGATTATTTGCGCCGCCATCCACGACAGCACAGGCACCATTAGCACATAATTGCTGAATAGTTCC
The DNA here is from genome assembly GCA_030842085.1 of Bacillota bacterium. Taxonomy (GTDB): domain Bacteria; phylum Bacillota; class Clostridia; order Oscillospirales; family Acutalibacteraceae; genus Timburyella. Next base: position 4,362 of record JAUUSE010000017.1, read on the forward strand.
TTTAACGTCTGCATAATTTCCTCCAACCGTTGGCTTTTATATCAATATCCTCTTTGAGCAAGATAATCTACCAGCTCACACAGCCGCTGACCGTATTTAAATCCGCCGGCCACCGCTTTCGCACTTTCTGACAGTTCTCTCACCATATCTTTCGATTTTTCTATGCCCAGCAGCGTCACATATGTCTGCTTGCCGTTCTCCATGTCGCTGCCAATGGGTTTGCCCAGCGCACTTTCGTCGGCCGTAACATCAAGTATATCATCTACAATCTGATATGCAAGCCCCACCGCCTTAGCATATTCTTCCGCAGCGTCGGTTTCCTCAGGCGTTGCACCGGCCAGCAGGCATCCCGCCTTAGCCGCACCGATTATCATAGCGCCGGTTTTGAGGGAATGTATAAGCTTTAAGTGCTCTATATTCGTGCTTTTGCCCTCATTTTCCAAATCGAGCATTTGTCCGCCCGCCATGCCGTGCGCACCCGCCGCTTCAGCCAGCGCCGATGCGGCTGCTATAATATTTTTAGGCTTGTGATAAATGCTGTCACAGCTTAGCGCCGTCTCAAAGGCAAGCGTTTGGAGCGCATCACCCGCAAGCAGCGCCGTCTGCTCGCCAAAAGCTATATGACACGCCGGCTTGCCGCGGCGCATGTCGTCGTTGTCCATAATCGGCATGTCGTCGTGTATAAGAGAATATGCGTGTATCATCTCAAAGGCGCAGGCTATCGGCAGCGCCTTTTCATAATTTTCATCAAACTGTCGGTAAAATTCCAGCACCAGCGCCGGACGTATGCATTTTCCGCCCGCCAGCAGGCTGTATCGCATAGCTTCCATCAGCTTTGGACAAAGCTTGTCCTCTGCCGTATAATTTTCAAGCGCTTTTTTTACCATTACAGAATAATCATTAAGCACCTTTTCAATCATCACTGTCAGCACCATCCTCGTTTTCGGCGTCTGAAAGCTCGGTAATCTTCTGCCGCGCATCTTTAAGTCTATCGCTGCAGACCTTCGCCATCTTCATACCCTCTTCATAAAGCTTTATCGACTCATCAAGCGCTATGTCCTCGCTTTCAAGGAGCTCAGCTATTTCCTCAAGCCTTGTAACCGCCTGTTCAAATGTTATATTTTTTGGCATGTATTTTCCTCCCCGCTTACCGTGCATCCAACACTGCCGTCGCTGAAAGTAAGCTCTATTTTATCTCCTACCTTAAGCTCGCTTGCCAGACGTACACGTCCTTTATCCGCCGACACCGCTGCAAAGCCCCTCGCCATAATTTTCATCGGATTCAACGCGTCGAGCACCGAAAGCGTCTCTTTAATCTGCAATTCCTTATGCCGTACATTTGAAACGGCAGCAAATCTCAGCCTATCGGCCGCTTTTTTTACCCGCTCCTGCAATCTGTCGGCATAATATTCCGGCCTTAAAAAGCAGCCGGACGAAAAGGCTCTGTCAAATCTCATTTCGCATGAGGCAAGCATGCTTTTTGCCGCTTTTTCAATAATGCTGCGGTTATATTCTATCGTCCCCATTAATTCTAATATGTCCGGTACGGCAAGCTCTGCCGCGGCTGAAGGAGTAGGCGCCCGCAAATCTGCCGCGAAGTCGCACAGCGTATAGTCCGTCTCATGTCCCACCGCAGATATTACCGGAATTTTCGACGCAGCGACAGCCCTCACTACATTTTCGTCGTTAAAAGCCCACAAATCTTCTATCGAGCCGCCGCCCCGGCCGATTATAATTACGTCGGCGCCGCTTCCCTCGTTCACCAGCTTAAGCGCCGAAACAAGCTGTGCCGGCGCTCTCTCGCCCTGCACCTGTACTCCGCACAGCATAACCTCCGCCAGCGGATAACGCCTGCCGAGTATATTTATAATATCTCTCACCGCAGCGCCGGTCTTTGACGTAATCACTGCGACGCGCCGCGGATATCTGGGTATCGGCTTTTTATTTTCCTCGTCAAAAAGCCCCTCTGCCGAAAGCTGCGCCTTAAGCTGCTCATAAGCCACGCTCAGCGAGCCCACACCGTCCGGCTGCATCTGGTCAATATATAATTGATACTGTCCGTCCCGCTCATAAAGCGAGATATGCCCCAATATTATCACGCTCATGCCGTCCTGCGGCATAAACTGAAGCCTTGATGCACTCGAGCGGAACATAACCGCCTTTATCTGCGCCTTGTCGTCCTTAATGGTCATATACATATGCCCGGTTCTGTAATGATTTGTGAAATTGGAAATCTCGCCGCATACAAAAATCGGATTGAGATTTACGTCCGATTCGAGCAGAGATTTTACATAAGTATTAAGCTGTGATACCGTTACGGCGGTTGCCATAAGCACACCTCAAATAATCGCTAAATCTATTCTGGACCGTTTGCCATATATTAAATCACTAAAACATTTATTATGAATATTTGCTATATTTGTTTTTCATAGCAGAATTTTTACAAAGCGTCTCATCAGCACAATTTTTCGATGCAGCAAAAGCAGGAAAGCCAAAGTAAAGGCTTTAATTCGCACACCGGAACAGCTGCTGTAAAGAAGCACTGAGCAAAAACCTAACCCATCTTTCCCGCAGCGCCGTCTCCTTTTTCCCGATATCGGCCAACATCAAGCTGAACGCAAAGTGCGCCTAAAAACGCAAGCATTACTGCATACTGCCCGCCGTCATGCTGCCCGACACTGCGCGGAGCACGCCGTTGACAAATGAAGCCTCATCATCCGACGAGTATTTCTTGCACAGCTCTACCGCCTCGTTTACGGCGGCGCCGGCTGGTATGCTTTCGTCATATGCCATTTCAAATACCGCCAGCCTCATAGCCGCCAGCGCAACTTTTGAAATCCTTTTAATATCCCATGCCTTTAAATTGGATTTTATCGTCTCGTCAATCTCATTTAAATTTTTGCATACATTTTGCGCCTCTTTCAAAGCCGCTGCAGATATTCTGCTTTCTTCCTTTTCATTTTCAGCGATATATTCTATATCATCATCGTGAAAGGAAGCTTCAAACAGGACTAAAAACGCCTGCTCCCTTTTATTTTCTCCCATATACTCCCCCAAAATTTTATGCTCCTTATATATACCTCCGCATGCAGCCAAAGGTATGTCGGCCATCGCCGTTTTTATACAGTCGCTTTATTGCATTATCTTACTATATACCACTCGGCTTATAAAGCAAAACCCCAAAAGCTCAACCGTCTGTCAGACAGTTGAGCTTTGGACAATTATTATCCGCTATTGAGCCATATTAGAAAGATCTATATCTTCAACAAATACGTTAACCTTAGCCACGGCGTTGTGCGTCATGTTCTGTATCTCCTGCTTGACGTTGTTCTGAACCGCCTCGCAGACGTCGGTTATCCTGTATCCCGACTTAAGTGATATGTACAAGTCTATAATAAGCTGATTATCGTTCACCTTGACCCTGACCGGCTTAAGAGCGCGCTGTTTTTTGAAAACATCTTTTATAGTAGCCAGCTTAGATACCATATCGACTACGCCGTCTATCTCCAAAGCAGCGGTGGTAGCTATTTTAGATATTACCTCTTCTGAAATAACGAGCCCGCCTACCTGATTCTTAATATCCATAGCCTGATACCTCCTTTGTATTATTATAACACAAAGTAGAAACTAAACAACTATTTTACCTCATGAATTTTTATACTTTCGAGGGGCAGGTTTGTCTGCGACACCACTATGTCCTGTATTTGGAGAATTTGCGACTCAACAAGCCCCTCTCCCTGTATCATTATATTAGCCTGGTTGTTGCTCAGTATAGCAACGCAGTCGGAAAATCCCTTGGCTTTTACAAGGCTTTCAATAAGGCCCTCCTTCTCGATGTCCGCCGCTATTTGCGTCTGGCTCTCGACTGCCGCCTTTTTGCTCTCCGCATCTGACTTTGTATCGTCAATTATTTCCTTAAGCATCTCCAAAGATTCATTTCTGGCATTGTCCCTGCTCTCGCGCGACTGTGCTATAGTAGTCGTTTCTGTTCCCTCTTGAGGGGCCTCCTGCGATACCTCCGGGTTATTTACATATGTAGCGTCGCCAAGATTTGCCTGAGATGAGCTGACGGCCGCCGTTATGTCCAGTCCTCCGTCGGCGCCGGCAAATCTCCAGTTAAGATAAACCGCTGCGCCTAACGCTACTACTAAAACCGCCAGAACAATTTGCCTTTTTCCGATTATCACGCTTTTTTTCATCATATTAGCCTCCAATAACATAATTTACAAACCGATTGTTTCAGCGGCCGGTTACACATCCCCGCTTTGATGTTATATCCAACGCGGGAGTAACCGCGCTTGATACCTTTTTCTGTCTTTGCTCATTGCTGCCGCCGTCGCATACCACTACCACTCCCTTTACCGTTGGGGCAAGCTCTGTCAGCAGCAGCGCCACCTGACCCCCGTCCGATGTGTCTACTAAAATATAGTTTTCCTCAAGCTCATCCGTTCTTGCCGCAGCCGAACTGCCGGAGGTGTTTGCCTCGCTTACATCCGCACTGCTGCGTACGTCGTTTGCATAAACATATTCAGCGCCTGACTCAAGCGTAACCATTACTGTGACATTGTCAGAGCCTGTTATGCTGGCTACTATCTTAGTAAGCTTTTCTTCCAGCTGCCGCGTGTACTCGTCAGATGTGGTCAGCGGGCCGGAAGCAGCATTGCTTTTATCCGTTTTGCCGCTGTCGCTTCCGTCAAACACAAAGTACGATATGAGTATTAGTATTATTCCGATAATTCCGGCAATGAAGATTATATTGCCAAGCTTTTTGTTGTTTTTGAACACCTGCGACAGTCTGCTAAGCGGTGATGTTCTGCGTTTGTCTTTATCTTCCATTTTCATGCTCCTTTATCTGAATAATCTTTTTAAATACTCATGCTGCATTACCTTTGTTTTTTGCTCAGGCTTTGCAGCGAAAAATTCTTTCTGTATGAAAATATTCGGTAAATGTGTGCGTGTCCTTTTAAAAATTAACAATAAATAAAAATATGCTTGTTTAATTATAAGCAGTTAGCTTCCATTATATGAATAAAACATTATTTCAATGCCAAGTTCTTTTTCAATATTTTGCTTTGCCTTTTCAGTAAGATGCAAAAATTCATCCTCAACATACACGTCTGCTTTTATAATAGATATCCGGCTGTCCTCATCTCTTTCCATAATTATGCTGATGCGTGCCCTTTCAATGCCTTCTTTTTGCAAATATGTTTCCATAAGCTTTTGCAGCTGAGCTTTTGTATAAATATCTGTCTGCTCCTCAATACTTTCAGAAAATTCGCTGCTGCTCGGAATTTGTACCTTATCAAGCTCTTTTTGAAAATCAAAAGAAACCTCTCCAATAAGCGGCGAAATAATTATGCAGAGCATAAAAACAGCCGATATAACTTTCATTGTGCGCTGTATTCCGCCCGACGGAGCTACAATCTTCACAATAGACGCCGCGACGGCGGCTATGCATATGCTTAGTATCCAGTCCCGTATTGCTTCCATTTTTCTGCTCCTTTAGTCGCCGGCAGCATTATTTTTATACGTGCCGCAAAAGTTTTTAACGCTTTTCTGCCTGCGTTTTTCCTAATTTACGCCTGATGTTTCTAAGCATGCTGCAAAAATTTCTTTTAACCCTGTCATTTTATACGCCCCCAGCCGTAAGCACCGTTATTCCGGTGCAGACTATAAACAAAATCCCGAAGCAGGCCATCAGCGCTATAAGCAGCGATATGCCGGAGCTTACCGCCTTAAGCAGGCCGGTTATTTTGGTAAGAGAAAACATATCTGCTGCCGCCGCACCGCATTCAAGCGACAGCTTCCAGAAAAGCATAGCTATTATATGCGGCACTATTATTATCAGCATGGCCAGCACCGCGTACATTCCTACTCCCGATTTAACCAGCGAAAGACAAGCCTGCACCGTGCTTAAAGACTCCGATATATATGTTCCAACAATAGGTACAAAGGTTCCCGCAGCAAACTTTGCCGCGCGGGATGTTACGCTGTCTGCAGCTCCGTTTATTACATTCTGTATGGTTAAAAATGCGGTAAACACCGTCATTATAAGCCCTAAAATCCATATCGCAGCCTTTTTTATCGTCTCGCATATTCCATTGAGCCTTACCTCCTCTGAAAGCGACGAGGTAACCGCCATTCCGAAATAAAGCGAGATAAACGGACCTATAAATATCGACGCTGCCTGACCCGCAAGCTGAGTAGCGGTAAACAGCACTGTCTGTGCAGAAGCAGCGGCGGCAATTTTGCCGGATGCTATGAGTATGCCTGCAAACACAGGTATAAATGCCGCCATGAAAGCCGAGCAGATTTTTATAGCGTCTATAGAGGATATAGCAAGCTCTGTTATAGGCTTAATCACGATTATTCCAACTACCAGCGCCGATACGTATGTAAAAATAACTCCTATCTGCTTATTGGCGCTCTCGGTTGCGACACCGCTGCACAGCGCACAGAGTATGACTGCGGCAATTATGGCGGCCGCTGATTTAATGGGAGCGGCGGCTTTGTCCATAACCGACTGTATAAGGGATGAAAATATATCGCCAATTCCTAAATCTGTTATAGAAGATGGGTCGTCGGCTTTTACGCCCATGTCCCAGATAATCTCTTTATATTCCTCAGGGAGTGCATCGTCCAACTCACCGGCGCCGCTTGCCTCAAGCTGCTCGTTATACAGCTGCTCAGCCGACATGTCAGATGATGCGCTTTCCTCCGTCTCGGCCGCCGCTGGCAGAGTAAAGCAAAAAGCCGCCATTATGAGAAATATTAAAATGTAGATATATGCAAATATCCTTTTCATTTTTTACTCCTGATTTTATCCTAAGAGCTTTATTACAACGTCCAATATATCGTCAAACAGCGGCAGCGCCACCAAAACCATGGCGATTTTGCCGGCGAGCTCCGCCTTTGATGCAAGTGAAGTTTCTCCCGCATCGGTACAGGCGTCGCACGCCATCTGAGAGATAAGACATATTCCCAGCGCCTTTATCAGCACCCCGCCGTACTGAGAGACAGCCGCGGACTTGTCCATTATTTCATTTATTTTATCTACAATAGGGGCTGCCGCTGCTACCACAAACATCAGCAAAAATACTCCGGCCGCCACTGACAGCACTATGGAATATTCCGGTTTATACTGTCTGAGCATTACAGCTAAGACGGCGGCAACGACGGCAAACGCCGCTATGGCCGTGATATTCATATGTAACTCCTACAGCCCAAACAGGCTTTTTATAGTGTCGAACAGGTTTGCGATTTCATTTACTATCATCAGCAGCACTACTATAAGCCCGGCAAGCGTCGTCATCATGGCCTGGTCCTCGCGTCCCGAGCGTATAAGCACCTGGTTGAGCACAGCGACGATTATGCCTATGGCCGCTATTTTAAAAATCAAATCTACATCCATTTTCTTATCTCCCAGTGCAAAATTCAGATTATTATAATCGAAACCATAAGCCCCGAAAACAGGCCGAGCGTATAATAAAGCCGCGTCTTGCTGCTCACCTGCCGGCTTGCGTCGTCAAGCCTTGCAAGCAGCATTTTTTCGTGCAGGCGACAGTTTTCTATTTCGCCCTCTACATCGCTTTTGCCCAGCGAATTGAAAAATGACTGCGCTATCTTTATATCTTCGCTTTTAAGGGAAGTAGAAGAGCTGTTTTTACCAATACAATCCGCTACCTGTCTGCCGGAAGCAGCGTTTTTGCATTTTTCCATTACTCTTAAGTCTTTGCTCACACCGTCGTCCGACATATTTTTAATTATGGCGCTGACCGACATGGCCTTATATCGTATCTGCGATTCAATATATCTTATAATTTTCAGCAGGCACTCAAGCTCTTTATGCCTTGTTCTAAGCTCTCTGGCAAACATTGCTCCTATTCCCGTCGTAAACAATATAATTGCCGCTACTCCTATAAGCTTTAGCATAAGCTTCCTCCAAATCATATACTTCTTCTATATGTGAAGCTGCGCCGCGGCCCGACAGTTGTACTACACTTGAAAATGCGCAGGATTCAATGATTTGCTGCATCTGCGGCCGCAGCAGCAGCTGCTGTATAGAGCCGGAATGTATTGTGGTAATTACTCTAACGCCGGCGTTTAAGCTCTGACGCAGTGCTGATATTTCTTCTGCCGCGCCTATTTCGTCAAACACTATCACATCGGGCGACATTGCCCTGAGCGCCATCATAATTCCATCTGCCTTGTTAATTCCGGAAATCACGTCGGTATTGGGGCCAACGTCATACTGCGGCATGCCGCCGTGCACTGCAGCGATTTCGCCTCTCTCATCTATTACCGCCACCTTTCGGCTGCCGCCCGCCTCTCCGGACGATATTCGCCGCACAAGGTCTCTCAGCGCCGTAGTTTTACCGCATGCCGGTGCGCCGGAAATAAGAAGTCCGCCTAAGCAGGATGCAAAAATCGGTATCAGCGACTTAGCCGACGTCTTTATTTCTTTTGCTATTCGTATATTTAGTGAAGATATCTCCCTTATGTTTGAGACTTCACCCCCGCTTATTACCGCGGTGCCGCATATTCCTATGCGGTGGCCTTTCGGAGTAATAACATAGCCGCTGGCTATCTCGGACTGATGAGAGTACACCGAGTGCATGCATGCCTTATTAAAAACATAGTCTATATCGTCGACTGTCGCATACAGCATGTCCCCGCATGTGCTGCGGCTCACACGTCCTGAGGCGCAGGCAAATATTGTGCCGTCAGGCGTCGACAGCGCAAGCGGCAAACCCGCTCTTAGACGTATTTCATATATTTGCGAGATAATATCTTCCGGCAGGCGCGACAGTGCGTTTTTTTGCCGCTGCGGCAGAAAATCAAGCGCTGTATAAAAATTGTTTCTGATATCCATAAATGTCCTTCCCTTTAACTGCTTGTCTTTTATCTTCTGTAAACTATATGGCGGGTTGTCCGCAAATATTACTTAAAATTTTTTAAAGGAATGGCAATATGCATCGACACGGCTTATATTTGCAAGGCTTAACAGGCAATAAATTATTTTCGCAAGTGCATATTAATCTATTCGCATGTTGCTTAGCACTTTTATATCCGTGTCTTTATCCATTTAGGTCAAGATTTACATATCACACTGCATCTTGCAGCGGATTTAAATTTTCTATACTTCAACCAAATGCATTAAGCAAATTGCGTTTACATTTTGCTTTTGGCATTCCGGCCCTCTTTCCCGCTTTTCCGAAAAAGCGATAAAATTTTTTCTGCAAATTTTAATAAAGCGAACTTTTCAAAGCAAACAAAAATATGCATATAAGACTGCCGTCAAATATGCATAATAAATATAATATTATTTAGTTTACAATTTCATATTTTAATTTATGGAAAATTATAATATAATTAGAATTCAGCGATAAATACGAGGGGGATAATATGCCATACATAACATCGGCCATATTGGGCGTAGGCCTTGCAATGGACGCTTTTGCCGCATCAGTATCAGGCGGTATGTCAAACGTCGGCGGAAAAATCAAGCATGCGTTGATAACGGCGCTTTCTTATGGGCTGTTTCAGGCGGTTATGACGTTTATAGGCTACTGCACCGGCTCATATTTCAGCAAGTATATAGCAGCTTTCGACCACTGGGTAGCATTTATACTGCTTACTTATATAGGAGTTCGCACCATTGTAAGCTCTGTACGTGACAAGGATAAGTCAAACGTATATATTTTCAGCTTTAAGCTGCTGCTTATAACATCAATAGCGACAAGCATCGACGCTCTTGCTGCCGGCGTAAGCCTTGCGCTCGGCGAAGCCAACGAAAGTGAAAATTTCATAATCAGCTGTCTTATAATCGGCGTAATAACCTTTGTGTTGTCGTTTGTGGGATTCATGCTTGGAAAATATACCGGCAAATTTCTTAAAAAGAAAGTTGAGATTGCCGGCGGTGTTATACTTATATTAATAGGAGTGAAAGTATTAGTCGAGCATCTGTTTTTCTAAAGCGGAAGCTTATAAAACGGCTGCAGCACAGTCTCTTTGTAAAGCATAAATTCCTTTTATGACGCTTAATAATGGCGTTTTCCGGCGGACATAAAAAATATTATCGTTTCTCGGGCTGTCTTTACATGCCGTAAATGTTGATTAGCCTGCGCTATGCGTTGTCTATCCTTTTCTGCCGCTTTAAAGTCCTCTTGTAGCGCAATAAAAATGCCGCAAAATAACTTTTTAAAACATATGATGTAATTTTTCTTTTGTATAAAGCAGCAAAACACCTGCACAAGATTTTTTAATCAATGTGCAGGTGTTTTTCATTTAAGTAAAAATCACAAGCCGGCCGATGTAAGAATTGGCACCGCGCTTTATACTTTATAGTGCAGGATTATTTATAAATCTCCAAATTATCACGCATTTTCTTTCTAAACGGCTGTCCAGCCGTCATCAGCCAGTAATTCGGCTAACTTAAGTCGTAAGCCGGCGGAGCTTTTACCTGATTTATGTCGCCGCTTCACTGCTGATTTTGATTTATCATGCATTTATGCCCTTTGCCTCCGGCTGATTTAACTTATAAAGAGACGTCATAGCCATTATTCTGTCCGATATGCTTTCTCTTAGACTGCGCGGCGCAAGGACTTCAATATTGACCCCATACTGCATTATCCATGAAATAAGTCCCTCGCTGATAAAAGCATCTGCATAAAGCACAAAATGCTCACTGCCGCTTTTTCTCAGCGGAACATCGTCGCCAAAGCGATCTATTATCTGCTCCAGCATTGAATTTGAGCATCTCAGCTCTACTGTCTGCTTAGTCCCTCCAAACATATTGAAAGTTCTGCCGGCATAATCTGCTGCGTCAAATTTATCGGTATAATCAGATACCTCGCTGAATGGGCGCGCCCTGCTTATCATTATTTTTACGTTTTTCATACGGTCGATGCGCAGATGAATTAAATTATTATACTTCTCATTGTTCCCCACAAGATAATAGTGGTCGCCGGACCAAATCATTGCATAAGGACTTATTATCATGTCTTTAATGCTGCTTTCTATTTTATTGTCGGCTATACTTTTACGCATATATTTAAACCTTATCTTTTTATTTTTTGATATAGCCTTATTTATTATATCAATGTTATAATAAATTTCTTCATTTGAATTTTTAACACGCTTGTCTATATAAACCTGTGATGAAATATCCTCAAATTGATACTGGCTTACCAAGCTTCCAAGCTTTTTAATAAGCTCCGACGTTTTAAGCGCCGTTATAGAGCCAGCCGACTGCACCGCGTCGGCAAGCATTTTTACCTCTGCAAGCTCAAATTCCCGTGACGCCAAAAAATACCCCGGATGCGGAGACCTTGTATATACTATGTCATACCCGTATTCCGTAAGCGTAGCAATATCTCTATAAATAGATTTTCGCTCAGCTAAAACTCCGCGCTTTTCAAGTTCTCTGCATATGCCTGCCGCAGACATAGGGTGTTCATCATCTGTCATTGATTTTAGTATGTCAATCAGGTAAAGCATTTTAAGCTTGTTAGAGGATTTCATTTTCATTCCTCCTTGATTCGCCAACCTCCGCACTCATCCGTGAAATTGGCCGACATTCTTAGAATAAACGTCAATATTATAATTTTTATTATAGCCTTGACACACTTCCTAATCAAGCACTCATTTTTCATATTTAACAAATAAACACACTATTTTCTGTAAAAGCACAAAAAACACCGCATATCTCACATCGATATGCGGTGTTTTAATATTAATTCTCTGTAAGGCCAACACAACAAATTTCAGTTAAATTTACAGCATCACAGATTATTATAATAGCTCAATCAGTTCAGACAAAGCACCATAACTCTTGTGCTTATGCTGTTATACCTTTCGTATCTGAATCTGCAGAATCTTTAAGTCGGGCCGGCTTTTTAGATTTATTGCCGCGCTCAATAATCGGAGATGCTTTCTCCGTTATGCACTTGTCGGTTATAACGACCTTTTCAACAGAAGCATCAGACGGAATATCAAACATTATATCCCCTAATACATCCTCTATAATAGATTTTATTCCTCTTGCTCCGGTTTTCTGGTCAATGGCTTTCTGTGCGGCCGCCTTAAGTGCCAAATCTTCGAACTCAAGCTTAACGCCGTCCATTTCAAATAAAGCCTGGTACTGCTTCACCACGGAATTTTTTGGCTCCACCATTATTCTTACAATGTCGTTTGCATCAAGCGGCTCCAAAGTAGTTATTACCGGCAGACGGCCTACCAGCTCCGGTATCATGCCAAAATGCATAATATCATGGCTGGTAACGTGCTTAAGATAATCTTTCTTTTCTTCCGCTTGCCCCTTCTTTATTTCCGCGCCAAAGCCTAGGGCGGACTTGCCCATTCGCTTTGATATAATCTGCTCTAACCCCTCAAATGCGCCGCCGCAGATAAACAGTATATTTGAAGTGTTTATCTGTATAAACTCCTGCTGCGGATGCTTTCGGCCGCCCTGAGGAGGTACGTTGGATACCGTGCCTTCAAGTATTTTCAGCAGTGCCTGCTGCACGCCTTCACCGCTTACATCTCTTGTTATTGACGGATTTTCCGACTTTCTGGAAATCTTGTCAATCTCATCAATATATATAATGCCGCGCTCGGCACGCTCTATATCATAGTCAGCAGCCTGAATAAGCCGCAGTAAGATATTTTCGACGTCTTCTCCGACATATCCCGCTTCCGTCAATGTTGTAGCATCGGTTATGGCAAATGGCACGTTTAAAAATCTTGCCAGCGTTTGAGCCAACAGCGTCTTTCCAACGCCGGTCGGGCCGAGCATAAGTATATTGCTCTTGCTTATTTCGACATCCTCAACGGTTGAATATATCCGTTTATAATGATTATAAACGGCTACTGAAAGCGTCTTTTTTGCATTTTCCTGCCCTATTACATACTCGTCAAGATATTCTTTTATTTCTTTAGGCTTTGGTAGAAAAAAGTCTTCGTTCTTTTCAGATTTTCGCGCCGGCTTTACTCCGTCGTTTATTATATTGTAGCAAACGTCTATGCATTCATTGCAGATAAATACTCCGTCTCCGGCAATAAGTCTGTCTACCTCATCCTGAGTCTTGCCGCAAAAGGAACATCTTATGTTTCTGTCTATAGTCATATCAGACATAAATGTTAAGCTCAGCCTTTCTTACCCGCTCTTTTGCTCATTTAAAGCCGCATAGCGGGAATATCATTTGTTATAATTAGCGGTGTGTAAACACCTTGTCAATAAGGCCATACTCAGCCGCCTCCTGAGCTGACATGAAATTATCGCGCTCAGTATCTATCGCTATTTGCTCTATCGGCTTGCCGGTGCGCTCAGCAAGTATTGCATTAAGCTTTTCCCTTGTGCGTTTTATGTGGTCGGCATGTATTATAACATCTGTCGCCTGTCCCTGCGCGCCGCCTAACGGCTGATGTATCATTATCTCACTGTTTGGCAGTGCAAAGCGCTTGCCCTTTGCACCCGCCGCCAGCAGGAATGCGCCCATGCTTGCCGCCATGCCCATACATATTGTAGACACGTCGCATTTAATATACTGCATGGTGTCGTATATTGCAAGTCCTGCAGAAACTGAGCCGCCGGGGCTGTTGATGTAAAGGCTTATGTCTTTATCCGGGTCCTGCCCCTCAAGATAAAGAAGCTGCGCTATAACAAGGCTTGCCGTAGCATCGTTTACCTCGTCGGACAGCATAACTATTCTGTCATTTAAAAGGCGGGAAAAAATATCATAAGACCTTTCGCCTCTGCTTGTTTGCTCAACAACATATGGTACTAAACTACTCATATTGAGTAACACCTCCAAATTATATTTATATTATAGTCATTTTTTAAAATTTTAACGCTTTATTTTTATATCCATCGTCAATTCCGTAAGAGCTGATTTTCATAACTCTCTTATAGCGCTGGATAAATATAAACACTAAACAGGACAAAATAGCCGGCTTATAAAACCGAGACAAATATTGCGGCATACAGGCAGCAATATAATAATATGAAGTTGCAGCTTGTCATACAACAAGATTTGCTTTTACAGCTTTTAGCTTTATGCATTTGTCTTTAATATTATAAACAAAGTCCGGCCGCCAAAATATTATCTTTAAGGCGGCCGGGTACAGCGACACTACCGTGCGCTGCAATTTAATCCAAATTAAATTTTATTTGTCGCTGTCCTCGGTCTTTTTAGCAGCCGTCTTCTTGGCAGTTGATTTTGCTGCGCTGCTCTTTGCCGCCGGCTTATCAGACTTTTCGTCTGCTTTCTCAGCAGCTTTAGCAGATTTCGCAGACGTCTTTTTTGCCGCTGGCTTGTCGTCCGACTTTGCATCGGATTTAGCACTTGACGCTGATTTTGCAGACTTCTTAGCAGTGCTCTTCTGAGTTTTTGCCTCGGCGTCCGCTGCGTCAACAAGCTCGGCAGATGTCTTAACAAGCTCCATTGCCTTTCCTACGGCCAAGTCGCCCTTAACCTCATACGCCGGTATAACCGACTTAACTCTTGCTTCGCTTACATTATATACGCCGGCAAGACGCTTATATTCAGCCTCTGTCTCCTCATCTGACGGATAGAGGTTTTCAAGCTTCGCAATTTTTTCCAGCGCAAGTCTCAGCTTAACCTGACGCTCAGCCTGTGCGCGGAAACTTTCACGGAAGTCTTTCTCCTCAGCGCCAGTATACTTAAGATAATCCTTAAGTGTCATGCCCTGCATCTGCAGCCGGTAATCAAAGTCGCGGACATTTTCGTCTATCCTTGTCTCAAACATTACATCCGGAATTTCCGCCTTGAGAGAATCAATAAGCTGGTCAACAAGCTGAAGCTCTACTTTATCCTCAGACTCATGCTCCTTGCGGTGCTCAGCCTTGTGCTTAATGTCAGCTTTCAGCTCGTCAAGAGTATCAAACTCGCTTACATCCTTGCAGAACTCATCGTCAATAACGGGAAGCTCTTTCTCTTTTATCTCATGCAGCTTTATTTTAAACACTGCCGGCTTGCCCTTAATTTCCTCCGCGTGATAATTCTCCGGGAAAGTCACGTTTACATCAAATTCCTCGCCGGCGTCTTTATCCTCCATCTGCTCTTCAAAGCCCGGAATAAACGAGCCAGAGCCAAGCTCCAATGTGTAGTTTTCGGCCTTGCCGCCGTCAAACGGCTTGTCATCTATAAAGCCCTCAAAGTCAAATATAACGGTATCGCCCTTTTTAGATTTGCGGCCAGTTACCTCAACAAGCCTTGCATTGCGCTCAGCCATTTTATTCAGCTCTTCATTAATCTCTTCATCGCTTACCTCTGTGCTGCCGCGCTCTGCCTTAAGGCCCTTATATTCGCCTACCTCAACTTCCGGCTTAACTGTAAGAGTTACCTTAAACTCTGCACCCTCTTTGCCTATGGATATAAGGTCAAAGTCAATTTTGCCGCCGGCCGGCTCAAGCTCTGCTTCCTCCAATGCGGCGTTTACCGCAGAGGGATATAAGTCATTGAGCGCATCCTCATAAAATACGTTTTCACCATACATTCTTTCAACTATGCTGCGCGGAGCCTTGCCCTTTCTGAAGCCCGGCACGCTTATCTTCTTAGATTCACGGCGGAACACTCTTGCAATCGCCGCCTCAAACTCGTCCGCAGGAATGGAAATTTCAAGTTCATACCTGTTAGTTTCAACATTGTTCTTATTCTTGAGTATCATTTTCTGTCCTCCTGTAATTGCTCATGTACAGGGTATTGTATCATATTTCCGTACATATTTCCATACTAAAATAAAGATATTTGCCGTCATTATACTGCTTTTTAATGAAAAAATCAAAATATATTTGTTTTTTGATGCAAATTTTCGAGTTAGTTCACTCTAAACGGCATAAATTTAAGATAATCGGCGGATATAAGCTTAAACTCAATTCCTTTATAATCTCCCTCAAATGCACGCCTGCTTTTAAAAGACACGCCGTGTATATGACCATAGTAACAGCGTTTTATTTTATAATCAAGCAGCACCTGCATAATCTCGTCCACTACCAAATCGCCTGCTATTGGCGGATAATGCAGAAACGCAACCGGCTCTCCGCCTAAAGCTATCGCCGATTTTATCGACGCTTCAAGCCGGCCGGCTTCGCGCAGTATCACCTTTTTAGATGCCTCGCCGTCATAGAACCAGCCCCTTGTGCCGCAAACAGCTATATCTCCCACTCTTTTGGCGGAGTTATGCAAAAACTCTATGCTGTCAAAGCCCTTGTCCTGCAAAAATATATTGAGCTTTGACATTGTCTGCCACCACAAGTCATGGTTTCCCTTGAATATGAGCTTCTTGCCCGGCAGATTATGTATAAATCTCAAATCGGCTTCTGCCTGCTCAAGCTTCATCGCCCATGAAATGTCGCCGGGAATAACAACGGTGTCGCTGTCAGATACCGTATCATTCCAATTTTTTTCAATTTTTTCTGTATAATTTTCCCAGCCCTTAAATATTTCCATGCTTTTATCTGTACTAAGCGATAAATGCAAATCGGCTATTGTAAAAAGCGACATTTATATTCTTCCTTAAAATTAAAAAATTCCTGCAATATTTTATAAAACAGGGGCAAAAATAAAAATGAAAGGAGTGTTCAAAATGAATAATACAAATAAAACTGGCTGTCATACTATAAGCGGAATTAAATGCGAGGTCAAAAACTGCAAATATCACGACGGCAATCATTGCTGCGAGGCTGGAAGCATAGAAGTCGGACCTACAAGTGCAAAAACAATAAGCGAAACAGTATGCCAGACGTTTAGTGCAAAAAACTAAGTTTAAATCTCTATAATTATAAAACAATTTCCCTTAAAAGTAAATTTATTTAAGCCGGCTTTTTAGCCGGCTTATTTAATTAAATCAAAATTATTTTATGTATTGATTATTCTTTTAACTTTAAGTATATTTATATTAAATATTTTAAAGAAAATATTAATACCTCATCACTAATTATATATCAAAAAAATCTATTTTATAGATTATTTGAAAGGAGCAATAAAGCATGTCAGATGTAAGAAATATTCCGCACCTTGCCGCACTTGCCGACGATTATGGCATACACAGCATAAACATCTTCGGCGACAGCATATCTCACGGTGCCGGCGCACCGATTATTTACGAGGAAAGCTATGCCGCTATAGTAAGAAATTCAATAAATCATCTTTATAGCGGAGTAAACTATGGATATGCCTCCATGATGTCAACGCTTTGGCCGGGCGGCAAGCTGCGCTGCTCGGAAATACACGAAATACAGCTCAGTCAGGAAGCCGGCGGTTATTCACTGGGTCACGACGACAAGCACTGGTCCCGCGACGTTCACGGCAAGCACATCGGCGGCTGTGCAATGTATTCGGATGTCGCCGGCGCAAACCTTATGGTTCACCTTGCAAAAGAATTTAATTATATGTGCGTATATTATTTGTCAGGCAGCGACAAAGGCACTTTTGACGTATACGACGACAATGGTATTATGTTAAGCGTCGATGCTTGCAGCAGTCTTCCTGCTGAAAAGCGCACGGCCTTTATTGATATAAGCGGCCGCGGTGTTGCTTCTCCGTTTTTTATTAAAAATACCACTGCAGATTCCGGCAAAAATATATACATAACCGGCATTGCCTATTATAATGACCCTGAAAGCTTTACGCTCAACAATTATTCGCTCGGCGGCCGCTGCTTCCATTATCAGGAGCCGTACGTATTAAAAGAAGCTTGCCAGACAAGCACACTTATATTCGGACTTGGATATAACGACGCCACATTTGCCCCTAATCAGACGGAGCTGTTTGCGCAAAAGGCCGATATCGTCATAAACGAAGTCAATAAAAATCACACGTCGCTGTATGTTTTAGATTATGTCTGGAATTATCCCGAGGACAACTTTTTTAAAAAAGAGCTTCGCAGGATTGTATCGCAGACAAACGGCAAGCTCGTTGACATGACGGCAGATATGAACGGCAAAAAAGACTTGTTTGTAGACGATGCCCATCCGACAACTGCCGGTCACCGTATGATAGCCGAACAGCTGCTTAAAGCGATGAATATTCCTGTATTTATGTAAACTAAATTTAGATTTGTATTCATTTAATAAACATCTACCGGGCAAAGTCGGGGGTATTTACTATGCGGGCAAAGCCCTCTGTTCTTCGCGGATGCGTAAAACGCATAATACAGTCTGCCCGTCCCGCTCAGGCTGCTGCTTGCTACCCGTGAAAGGGCCGGTCTTGCTCATCGCCAGCAGTTCGCTTAATTCCTCTTTCAATTGCTTCGCAGTGCATTTTAATATGCGGACGGCAAAATTGCCCGCCGCATCCACGCAGTGCCTGCGGTGCCGAACTCCCGGCCTCGATATTTCTATTTTCGATCCACATTTTTCATATTCATTTCGTATATGGCAGACTATTTATGTCGCTTAGACGCATTAGAATGCCCGCCATCGACATAGACTTCCTAAAGCCACTGGCCTATCCACTATACCAAAAGACCGTCTGCAAACAGACGGTCTTTATACTATCTAAAGCATAGTACCATATTAATCTTCTCCTGCTTTCTGCATGCAAGCCGGCGATATTTTCGCAAGCTGCTTTGCAGTGGCGTAAAAGATGCATCATAAGTGAACTTCGCGCTGCAAATTCATTGCCAATAACCATTAATTGCCCTCGGCCGCGCTGAGGGCTTTGTTATTGAGCTGTAAATCAAAATCATCAGTGAACTTATGATATGCACAGGCCATGGAATAGCCAAATAGGGACTTAGTCCATTAAGTGTTACCGAACAATGCCATAGCATCACTTGCTCTGCTACCCGCAAACGTATTCTACCAAATATCGGCAGTCCATGCAATTAACCGCTTATCGCTGCTGTATGCTTTTGTTTTGCAAATGTCGGCTTTCCTTTTAAAATCATTTCACTAAAGCTTTTTCTTCCAAGTACGGCCTGAGAGCTTTTTTCTTAAACCGCAAATGTAAAAGCGGCATAGCCAAAGCTACGCCGTTTTATAAAATATATTTAATACTGTGATATCCGCCGCCGTTTGGCTGCCATTTCTCCTACCGGATGCAGCGGGCGGCATTACTCACAAACCAGTTAAATAAATACAGATAATATTTCGCTATCGCGCTGCCGTAAAGACGGCCAACCGTATTGCCGGCTCATTGCACTCAGCTAATATGCATTATTTTCGCCTTGCCGCCGGCAAAAGGAAAATTACCTATTTCACATTACTGCTTTTCGCCGAATATTTGTCAGCAGACCATCATTACCGATATTTAACATGGTTTATTGCATATTTACTCACACGGCGCTGCCGGAGTTTTTTACTCCCTATTCAAAAGGTAATCTACTATCTTTTGCGCCATATTTTCAGACGTGCATGTTTCGTTAAACCGCACCGGCTTCGACTTAAGAGCAGCCAGCGACTGAGGAATTTTAACTCCCGAAACATTATTAAGCTCATACAGCCTGTCAAACTCGTCGCCGTCAGCCTTTTTACCAAGCGCTTTAAGCACGCTCGTCGGGAATTTGTACGGGCTTGCGGTGGATGCTATAACCGTCGTCGTGGCATCGCCCGTCTCAGCCGCATATTTTTCATATACTCCTATCGCAACGGCAGTGTGCGTATCACACAAGTAATTATATTTTTCAAAGCATTCTTTTATCACGCCGAATGTACCCTCGTCGCCCATATATCCGGCGTAGAAAAGCGACTGCATTCTTTTAAGGCATTTATCGCTTACATTATATACTCCATCCCTCTGAAGTGCGGACATATAGTTCTTTATAATACCGTCGTCGTTGTCCTCAAGCCCATAAAGCAGACGCTCAAGGTTGCTCGAAATAAGTATATCCATAGACGGAGAGGCGGTGACATAGAAGTCGCGCCTTTTGTCATATGTCCCGCTGTTTATAAAGTCGGTAAGCACCTTGTTTTTATTTGAGGCACAGATAAGCTTAGCTATTGGCACGCCCATGCGCATGGCATAATATGCCGCAAGAATATTGCCGAAATTACCCGTTGGGACAACAACATTAAATTTGTCTCCCTTTGAAATTTTACCCGACGCCAGCAAATCGCAGTAGGCAGAAACATAATAGACTATCTGCGGTACAAGCCGGCCCCAGTTTATCGAGTTTGCCGAAGAAAGCTGAATATTGTCCGCTGCCAGAGTATTCTTTATCTTTTCATCCGTAAAGATTTTTTTAACGCCCGTCTGCGCATCGTCAAAATTGCCGTTTATTGCAAACACCCTAACATTGGCGCCCTCTTGAGTAACCATCTGCATCTTCTGCAGCATGCTCACGCCCTCGCCCGGGTAAAAGACCACAACTTTAGTGCCGTCAACATCTTTAAAGCCTTCCAGCGCCGCTTTGCCGGTATCTCCCGAGGTGGCCACCAATATCGCAGTAGTTTTGCCGGGCGACACCTTCTGCGCAGATTTTGTAAGCAGATGCGGCAGCAGCTGCAGCGCCATATCCTTAAAGGCGCATGTCGGACCATGCCACAGCTCCAAAATATTTACATTGTCATACAGCGTCTGCATGTTGGCCGGATTTTCAGTGTCAAACTTATTCGCACCGTATGCTGCGCTCACGCAGTCCTCTATCTCACTATCAGTAAAATCAGTCAGAAAACGGCGTAAAATATCAACAGCACGGCCGTTATAATCATAAGACGCCAGCCTGTCAAAATCATCATCCGTCAGCGTTGGCAAAAACGCCGGAACAAAAAGTCCGCCTTCATCGGATATTCCCTGCGCTATAGCCTGCGCTGCCGTCACTTCCTTAAGCGAGTCGCGGGTGCTTTTATACAACATGTTCAAGCTTCATTTCTCCTAAATATTTTTATTTTTAATGCCGCTGCAATTTTATGTACCGGTTTGCTGCGAGCATTCTCTATAAATTTAACATCAATTCACCGCTAACATTGTAATGCAATATCGCCGTTTTGTCAAAGATTTCAGCCCAAATTTACGAAAAAGTTAAAGGCGTTTTCAAAAAATATTTTGTCTAAAATATCCTCATCAATGCCGTGCTCGCCCAAATAATCGTAAAGCTTTGGCATAAACTGCACCCCGTTCCATTTTTTATCCATATATGCACCGTCAAAATCTGCGCCAAATGCAAGTGTATCCTCGCCGCCAAGCTCTAAGAAGTGATATATATGCCTCAAAATATCATCAAACCCAGCAAAAATATGCCCGCTCAAAAACGGCGGATACAGGTTTATTCCCACTATTCCGCCCCTTTCGACTATAGCTTTGAACTGCTCATCTGTCAAATTTCGCTTGTTGTCCAGCATGGCTCTGGAATTTGAATGGGTAGCGGCAACGGGCCCATCGACAAGTTCAAGCACTTGCCATGCTCCTTCGTCGTTTAGATGCGATATATCGGGTACTATGCCGAGCTCATTCATGCGTTTTACCGCTTTAATTCCAAACGGCTTAAGCTTTCCCTCACATCTGCGGCCATACCCTAAATCGTTTTCGCCGTTCCATGTAATGCTGATAAACTTTACTCCTATTTCCTTGCAAAAATCCAGCATCTCTATACTTCCGCCAAGAGCAGCGCCGTTTTCTATTGAATATATTGCTGCAATTTTACCGACCGCAATAGCATTTGTTATATCTCTGGAATTTTTACACAGCAAAATACTCTCGTTGTTCAGGCTAAGCTGATGCTCAAAATACCTATGCATATCTAAAAGCAGGCTCTTGCTCTTTTCCCTATTAAGGCCGTCGGGAATAAAAAAGGCAAACACCTGACAAAATGCGTCAAATGCTTTGCCCCGCTTTAAATCAATATGCAGATTATTTTCGCCAAGATTTATCTTATTATTAAAAATTTCGCTGGCAGTGTCACAATGAAGGTCAAAAAGCTTCATCATATCCCCTCAAATCAAACGCATTTTCAATGTGGTTTACACGATATTCACGTCCGATTTGATTAACTTCTACTACATCAAACCGCGGCTGCGCATTTTTCTCATACTGTGACAGGTACATAAGCGCTGTTTTTATTATCTTTTTCTGCTTTCTTAAATCAACAGCCTCGCGCGCAAGTCCGGCAAAGCTTTGAGAGCGCGCCTTTACCTCCACAAATACAATATATTCATCTTTCTCGGCAATTATATCTATTTCTCCGTATCGGCTGTGGTAATTCCTGTCGGAAATATTATATCCGTGCTGCTCAAGATATTTGGCCGCAATATTCTCGCCCATATTTCCATTCATAACAACGCCTTCCCTTTTGCCGCGCTTTTCTGACAGGCAGAAAATAATTTTACTATATTTATTAAGCCTTTGTCGTATATGTCTCGGCCATATAGTCTCAAATAAATTTTGAAAAAATCACTGATATTTCTTTGGGCGCAAAATTGCTTTATCTTATTTATTCGCCGATTTTTAATAAAAGTGGCATATATCAAATTAAATTACCGGTATATACGCCCGGCGGCAGCAAATTTTATCCAAGTATTTTCTTTAAAAACGACGGGCGATGCAGCGGACACGGACCATATTTTTTAATAAGCTCAATATGCTCCTTTGTGCCATAGCCCTTAGACTTGGCAAAATTATATTCGGGATATTCCTCCGCTTGCTTTTTCATATACCTGTCACGGCTGACCTTTGCCAACACCGACGCAGCCGCTACAGACATCGATAGCGCATCTCCCTTTACAAGGCTTAACGCCCTGCCTTCCAAATCTCTCGGCACCTTATTTCCGTCGATTATAACATAGTCCGCCGGCTGCGGAAGCATATTGACGGCGCGCGTCATTGCAAGCATGGTTGCTCCCAATATGTTAAGCCGCTCTATTTCCTCAACGCTGGCAGACGCCACTGCAAAGCATACCGCCCGCTCTCTTATTATGTCGAACAGCTGCTCCCGCTTTTTCTCCGACAGTTTTTTTGAATCGTCCAGCCCCTCTATATCATCGCCTAAATTCAAAACTGCAGCGGCGGCGAACACCGGGCCGGCGAGCGGTCCTCTCCCAGCTTCGTCTACTCCGCATATCACATTATATCCCTTTGATATAAGAGATTTCTCCATATCATATGTAGGCATTTTTTATAATCCTTCTTTTTAATATTTTAACTTAAGCTTCCGGGCGCCGGGTAGAATATGGTTTTCAGCATCTTTTCTGCGCAGACTGCGTTAAATTTTGCCATACGGCAGTATGGTAAAAATTTATGCCTTGCCCGCACGAAAACCTTCTCGCTGAAAACTGCTTCGCAACGAACATATGGGCGGCAATGATAAACTCTTGCTTTTAAGACCGCCGGTGTGCCGACGCACACCAAGGGTGAAAAAGTTAAAAGATGCCGCGGAGGCACATTTTCAGTATATCGGCTTTATTTCCCTGCGGCTTAAACTTGGCATATAAAGCAGTAGATTTTATAGATATTTGCTGCATTTGTGCCGCTTGAACAGCCTGCTTAATCCATACTGCCCGTCATAATTGTGCCTATTTAAATAAATCTAAGTATAAATATGTTTTTACGCTTTTATATCCGATGCATCGTTTGTATGTTCTTCCGGCAGCTCCAGCGTTATACGGCCGAGCTTGCCCGCCCTAAACTCATCAAGAAACATTACCGACGCACGCTCTATGTCGGCCTCTCCGCCCTTTATAAGCATGCCGCGCCGAACGGCTATTTTCTCCAGCATATGCAGCGCGTCTTTATCTGGCTCAACTTTAAACCTGGCGCATATATTCTCCTCATAAGCAGGCGTCAATGTTTCAATAAGCCTTAACGCAAGATGCTCAATATCTATAATAGTGTCTTTTACCGCGCCGGTGAAAGCGAGCATTTCTCCGACAGCTGCGTCGTCAAATTTGGGCCACAGCACGCCTGGAGTGTCCATTACCTCTACTCCGCCGCCGAGCGAAAACCACTGATTTCCTCTTGTAACTCCCGGACGGTCTTCCACTTTTGCACTGCGGCCGGCAAGCTTGTTTATGAACGACGATTTGCCCACGTTAGGTATGCCGACTATCATTACTCTGAGCATTTTGCCGCGCATGCCCTTTTGCCTATATCTTTCAAGCTTGTCTTTAAGCAGCGTTTTAATTTCGGGTATAAACTGCTTTACTCCGACGCCTTTCCTGCTGTCGGCCGTCATAACGCGGCATCCATCGGAAGAATAATGTTTTATCCATTCCTTGGTGGCATTTTCATCCGCTAAATCAGCCTTGTTTAAAATTATAAGGCGCGGCTTGCCTCCTATTATAGAATTAAGATCCGGATTGCGGCTGCTGCGGGGAATTCTTGCATCTACAATTTCGCAGACCGCGTCCACAAGCCCTAAATTTTCTTTTATACGCCGGCGTGTACGCGCCATGTGGCCGGGAAACCATTGTATTCTGCTTTCTTCCATACTTCTCTCCTTTAAGCACCCGCAAAAGCCTCAGCATAGCTATAAAGCTTTGCCCCAACTATAGATAACAATCACGCCGGAGGCATTTGTATTTTTACATCAAATTTTAAAGTACGCACATATCACTAAATGGGAAAAACCTTACGACTGCCTTGCCAAGAACATACTTTTCATTTACCTGTCCCATCTCACCTATCGAAGAGAATCTGCTGTCCTTTGAGACGTTCCTATTATCGCCCATTACAAATATGTATCCCGGCTTTATTGTTATTGGAAATTCAACATCGCCGGTTCTTCTCTGCTGCTGCTCTGCTATATACGGTTCATCCAGCTTAACGCCGTCTACTATGACATTTCCATCGTCATCTATGTCCACCGTTTGACCGCCAACAGCTATAACGCGCTTTATTATCGGGGTATTTCCGCTCTGCTCTCTCGCTGACTCGTCATTGTCATAATTGCGGGAAATAACTACAATGTCTCCCGGCTTGGGATCAGTTATAATACTTATAATTACCCTGTCTCCATCATGCAGAGTATTCATCATTGATATTCCGTCCACGCCTACTACTCTGAAAAAGAATGTAAAAATTATTACTATCGCTATCAGCGGGACAATAATTATCCCTATCCAGTCGTATAAATTATTTGTTGATTCTTTTTTCATTTTATTCTACCCTTTTCTAATATATCGATCCTGCCTCGCTTATCGGGAACAGCCTTACCATTGCCTTGCCAAGTATATATTTACTGTCAATCAGCCCAACCTCGGATGAACGGCTGTCAAGCGATACCAATCGGTTGTCACCCATTACAAAAACCTTGCCCTCATCTACATATAAAGGATACTCTGTACCTCTGTTAACAGTTGTAGGGTCTTTTATATACGGCTCGTCAATTGCTTCACCATCGACATATACTATTCCTGCGTTGGTATCTATGTCAACCGTCTGCCCCTCAACGGCTATAATACGTTTTATTATAGCTGATTTTGATGACGTCTCCTGATATAATACATCATTTTCATAATTCCGGCTTATTATAACTATATCACCGACCTTGGGCTTATAGTTAAATTGACTCATAATAAGTACATCGCCATCCTGCAAAGTATCCATCATAGATGGGCCATCTACCACTACTACACGGAAGAAAAAAGTTAAAATTATACTAACGGCAATAATAGATACAACCAATGTGCCTATCCAGTCATAAAGCGATAAGAAACGGTTTTTTCTTTTTATCCTTGGCTGATATATCATTTTACTCTGTATCCCCTTGAGAGTTTTATAACTCTTCCATTATCTCGATTACAAATAATTATTATATCATTGACTTAAAGCATATAAAACAGCAATTTTGAATTTCACAATTTTTTTACAAATTCAGCCGCATATTAATATATGTTTTTCCGCTGTGTGTTTTAATATATTGCTTTATTCCTTGTTAAGCCATTCAAAGCACATGCTCCGCTAAATATTTTAATCATTAGCAGCCTATTGTCTTGTATTTCAGGCTATTTAAACTTAACATTTGCAATGCTTCGTAAGCCTGATTTTTTTATTTTCAACACTTTTTATCAGAAAACATATTTTAAAAATTAAAGCTTAAAAACTACAATTTTTATCTTAGTATGCATTATATTTTAATTACCAAACCAACAAAAAGCAAAAAAGGGCGGTTTTACCGCCCTTAAAATTTTATTTAAAGCTTTTCCTTTACCTTTGCAGCCTTGCCCAGTCTGTTGCGCAGATAATACAGCTTTGAGCGGCGCACACGACCCTTGCGGATTGTTATAACGTCCGCAACGTTTGGAGAATGTATCGGAAATACTCTCTCAACGCCAACGCCGTAAGAAACCCTGCGAACTGTGAATGTCTCAGCTATTCCGCTTCCGTTTTTCGCTATTACAGTGCCTTCAAAAGCCTGTATTCTTTCGCGCTCGCCTTCACGTATTTTTACATTTACTCTGACAGTGCTGCCTATCTCAACAGCCGGTACGTCCTTTTTCATATAGCTGTCAGACAGATTTTTTACCATATCCATAATATGTCCTCCTATTTTTATCCGGCATTCGTACCGATAACTGTTCGGCATAGGACTGCCTGCTTTAATGCTTTTACATTAACCCCCGCTGAGAAAGTGAACAGCGGCAAAAGTCTAATAGATTTTACCATATACTCGCAGAAATTTCAAGCATTATTTATCGCATTGTTTCTGATTTTTGCAAATACGGCTTTTGCCGCCGCAATATTAGACCAGTTTGGGCAAAAAATCAGCATCTGCAACATAATTTAGATGACGGCGTTTGCTTTTATGCTTTGTATTACAAGCGCTGCCGCCGTAGCAAAACTGCATTTGCTGTCAAAGCAAATATGTCCCCGCCGTTTTACTGCCAACAAAACACAGAAAATAGCATACATATGCATCATCAAAGTCTAAAATTTTATTGCGCGGCGGCAATCTTTTATATACATATAGTTTGCCTGACAAAAAGTCAATGCTTTTAAGGCAACTATAGATAACACACTATTTTTTATTTCCGTTTTTTCTGCTGAGCCATGCGCAGAATTTACTTTTATATAAATTCTGATAAACGGGAAATAAAAACGGCAGAGCCCTATTTAAGGCATATCCTATCATAAACGCCTTGCTTGTATATACATATCTTTTTGACTTTTCTATTCCCTTTATAACAGACTCCGCTACCTTGTCAATGCTTTGAAGAGGCCGCGGCAGCGGCATATCATCAGAGTTCCTAATATAAAATTTAGTGTCGTCTACGCCCACAGGATATACCGTCATAAAATGGAGCCGGTCGGGTTGTTCATATTTGTAGGCATGCGCAAAACCGTCTAATGCAAATTTGCTGCCGCAATACAGTGAATAGCCGGCAAGCGTCATTTTCCCAAGCGCTGAGGCTATTACCGTAAAGCTTATGTTGCCGTCGGTTTTTTCAAGCAAAAGCTGCAGCATGTAAAGGGGCGCCACTACGTTCACGTCGTATATATACTCTATATGATTATAGTCCTTGCCCTCAAATTTTTCAAAATATCCAAACCCGGCGCAGGCAATTATGCAGTCTATGCCGCCGAGTGCTTTTATTGACTCGTCTATGGCTTTATCAATATTTTCTTTTACGCTTAAATCATATGAAAAAAAGCTGACTTTATCAGCGCCGGGCATATCCGACATATTTTCAAAGCTTCTCGCCACCGCAGCGATTTTGCAGTCGCGCCCACTTACAAGTTTTTGCATTATCTCCCTGCCTATGCCGGACGAAGCCCCTGTAATAAGTATCCTTTTCCCATTTAAGTCCATAATTATGCCTCCAATGCTGATAATCAAATATGTTTATATGCTGCTCACGGTCATGTTCGGCTATTGAGAATTTTGTCAAATCAGCAGATATAGCCGGTCAAAATGAAAGCTGCAAAGCCTTATTTTAAGAATTTATAATCTGCTCAAAAATAGCTCTGCTTTGCTTTTCATCGCCCCAGCTAAGCGGGTCGCCGGCATAGTTAAGCGCCAAAAACGGCTCTTCGTGTTTGATTTTATCCGGCAGGTGCTGCCACAATGAATACATTTTGGCGGCAAAGTCATTTATGTCCGCGCAGCTAATATAATACTTTTGCAGCCGCTTCATCAGTATGCATTCAAATTTATCATAATCAAAAGCCAAATTGTCCATATGGGCATTAATATAGAAAATGGAAGTCTCTATGTCCGCCGCAGTTTCTATGTAAAGAAGCATCGCGTCGTCTGGACTTTTCAAAAATAAATTATTAAGTACATGTTCGTATTCTGCTTTATTCACAATGTCTTCATTAAGCAGTAAAGCAAGTGCTAAAAGCTCCTCCATAATCTCCGTACTCCAATTTTAAGCTTATTCCCGTATTTATGCAATAACTCAGCACCATATGCCTAATAACATAGAAAGTATATATCAATTCTTGACATAAAAAGGAAGATATGAAATAATTATAATAATATTTTTGTAAAAAATAAAGTGTTTAAACATATGGAGGAAGAGTAAAATGATTATATCGCTTGAAAACGGCATATCCTCTGCAAAAATTGATACTCTCGGCGCGCAGCTTATGTCATTTGCCGACTCAATGGGGCTTGAATATATCTGGCAGGGTGATAAGGAATATTGGGGTTCGCGTGCACCTATACTTTTTCCTATAGTTGGTGCTTTGCGCAATAAGACAACATATGTGGACGGCAAGGCATATAAAATGGAGCGTCACGGCATAGCCCGCCGTATGGAATTCGATGTTTCTGAAAAGCGCAGCGACCGCGCGGTATTCACTCTGCGCGCAAATGACGAAAGCCGCAGCCATTATCCGTTTGACTTTGAGCTTATAGTTGAGTTTGAGCTCCGCTCAAACAGCCTTATACAGTCCTTTAAAGTGAAAAACTGCGGCAATTCGGATATGCCTTATTGCTTGGGCGGACATCCTGCTATAAACGTACCTCTGCTAAGCGACGAAAAGTTTGAGGACTATGTAATAAAATTCTCAAAGCCCGAAAGCTGCGAATGTCCGTCAATAGACATGGAAAACGGGCTCGTAATCACACAAAAACCGCATATGAGCTTTAATAATGATGATACAATTAAGCTTGAGCATTCGCTTTTCTATAACGATGCTATAGTAATTCAAAACGTTAAGTCGTCGTCGGTTGAGCTGTATTCCGTTATAAGCGGCCAGGGCGTCAAATTTGATTTCAGCGGATTCAAGCATTTCGCCATGTGGTCGGCTGTTAACGACGCTCCGTTTGTATGCTTAGAGCCGTGGACCTCCACCGCAACAAGAGACATTGAAAACGACAATCTTGTAGATAAGCAGGACATTATAATGCTTAAGCCGGGTGAAACGCGCGAACACAGCTTCAGCATAACCCAGCTGTAAAATCAACCGCTTTTCACGATTGATATATAATTTATGCAATATTGCAGTTTAATAAAATCTCTGCTTACTTTAAAAAGGCAGAGATTTTATTCGATTTTCCGTCTTATTAGCCATTATTTATGCCACTGTACATTTTAAGCGCTGATAACATTTATGATTGTAAAAGCTTAAGCCGCGATTTAGTAAAGGCGGCAGGCTGTATACGAAATATTGTAATTTATTTAAACAAAGAGGTAAGTAAAAATGCAGAAAATAAAGGCGGTAATTTTTGATTTAGATGGCACTCTGCTAAACTCTCTTGAAGACCTTGCCTGCGCCATGAACTATGCTCTCAGAGCCTATAATTATCCTGAGCACAGTGTAGAAGAAATAAAGGCAATGGTGGGCAGCGGTCTTAGCTTCTTGGTAAAATCTGCCGCTCCCGGCTGCACAGAAGATGACTTTATTAAAATGAAATCTGTGTTTATTGAATATTACAATAAAAACAGCCAAAAGCACACAAGGCCATACGACGGCATAATACCTCTTTTATCCGAGCTTAAAAGCATGGGTATAAAGCTTGGGGTTGTCACAAACAAACCGGACGTTTTGCTAAAAAATATACTTACGCCTATTTTTGGAGATATATTTGACGCGGTAACAGGGCAGATTGACGGACTGCCGACAAAGCCTGACCCTACTCTAACATTGTCGTTAATTAAAAAAATGGGGATAGATCCGTGCGAATGCGCCTTTGTCGGCGACTCAGACACAGATATGCAGACAGCCGTTAACGCCGGCGTTCTCCCAATCGGCGCAGCCTGGGGATATAGGAGCAGGGATATTATATCTGCCGCCGGGGCAAAATATATTGCCGACAGCCCCGAAGATGTTTTAAATATACTCAATTTAGCCGATAACAACGCCGACCACAACGGTAAAGATTAATTACAAAAAAATTTTGATGTCTGACCTTATTGACATATTGTCGGCAATTTAGTAAAATATGTAGGTCAATTAGATAAATATATGCGCCAATAGCTCAGCAGGATAGAGCAACTGCCTTCTAAGCAGTAGGTCGTGGGTTCGAATCCCTCTTGGCGTGCCATATGAAAACACCATTGAGTTCTGAACCCCAGAGTTTGGAATCAATGGTGTTTTATTTATAAAATTCAGTATTTATGTGGCTTTTCAAGGCCGCATTTTCTTTTTGCCATTTGGACTCATTTTACGAAAAAGTGTAAAACGGATAGTAGAAAAAATAAAAACCAACCTTTTCGAACTCCCAAGTACGAATATTAATCTGCAAAAAGCCCGTTGATTACGGCATATTCGTGTTCTTTCTGTTCAGGAGTCTTGTATTGCAATTTTCTATGCGGCCTTTTTGTATTGTAAAAGTTCATATAATCATCAATGGCTAAGAAAAATTCTGATTCAGATCGATACTTTGTCCTATATAGTTCTTCCTTTTTAAGAGAAGCGAAGAATGACTCAATCACTGAATTATCATAAGGCACATACGGCTTTGAAAAAGAATGTGTTATATTAATGGATTTTATATATGCTGACATACCCTTTGAACAAAAATTAAAACCTCGGTCAGTATGATATATCAATGATGAATCCGGCTGCCTATCTTCATATGCTGCTTTTAATGTTGAAGTGACAAGCTGAGTACTGTTGTTTTTACTGACTTTATATGAGATAACTTTTCTAGAAAACAGGTCGAGTATTACACAAATATAATAAGCTTTATCATTGAATTTAAAGTATGTAACATCACTTACCCATACTTCATTTGGTGCTTTAGTATCAAACTGCTGATTGACATAGTTTTTGTGCTTTTTGCATTCGTCCTCGTAAAGTTTTTTTGATGTCTGGCGAATACTCCCAATTCCCATATCTTTCATCAAACTACGAACCATCTTCTCAGAAACAGCGATACCATCATTTCTCATAATAGTGGCAATTTTACCAGCGCCAAAGATTTGTCGATTCTCGTCATATATTTCTTGAATAGCAATCCGTAGTTTTTCTTTACGCTTAGCATACCAAGTATTATCTTTCTTGTTTCGTAAAATGTGATTGTAGAATGTACCTCTCGAAATATTCAATGTATCACAAATCAAATGCACGCTATATTCA
The DNA here is from genome assembly GCA_030842085.1 of Bacillota bacterium. Taxonomy (GTDB): domain Bacteria; phylum Bacillota; class Clostridia; order Oscillospirales; family Acutalibacteraceae; genus Timburyella. Next base: position 35,786 of record JAUUSE010000017.1, read on the forward strand.
CCGCTAAAACTTTCAGCAAGATACAACTTGCGCTTTAAAGGTATATCATCAATTCTTCCGACATCTTTTAAAATAGCAACCATATTTTCCAACCGTTTAACTTTATTCTCAAGTAATACAAAATTGCGGTAATTGACCGATTTTTTCTTTGTTTCCTCTTGCTCAATCTTATACTGTTTAATCCAAGTGTAAAAAGTGCTTTTTGAAATTCCAGTGTCAGCATATATTTTCAAATAGCTCTCCCTGCCGGTAATATAGCGATCTATTATTGATTGCTTTTGCTCTGGTGTATATGTTGTTTTCATGTTATCAACTCCTTTTATAAATTATAACATTATACGCTTCAATCTTTCAATGTAAATAGAAATTTCAAAATATATTGACAAAAGAAATTGAAAGCTATACAATAAGAAAAAAGGAGGCAATAATATGTCGGAATTGCAAATTAAAATCAATATAGGTGAGTTCGATATTTTTCTTCAAGGTGAGGGAGAGTTGGTTTATAAGGTTTTTTCTGATATCAGACAAAATGGAATAGGAAAGCTAAATTGTCAGAGTGAATCTAATACACAAAATTCTACTGATAATTTTAATAATTCTTCAACGAAAAACAATGAATCCCAATCAACTAATGAAGTTAAAGTATCAACAACAAAATCCAAAAAAAGGACATTACAGGCCAGCGGTCAACTATTAAAAGATTTGGATTTATCCGGAACAAATAAAAGTCTAAAAGATTTTATAAACGAAAAAAAACCTTCTAGCAATGTTCAAAAAACGGCTACATTTGTTTATTATCTTCAAAACATCCTTAATATAAATGAAATAACTATTGATCACATCTTCACATGTTATAAATTTATGGGTTTCCGTATTCCAAACAATTTACCGCAAAACTTAGCAGATACCTGCAGTTCAAAGTATGGATATATAGGTAGAAAAGATGGTAAATACACGATGACTGTAATGGGAAATAACTATATTGAATTTGATATCAATAAGGATAATTAATATGTTTTCTTCAATAGACGAATTTATAAAGTATATTCCAGAATTTGAAAATCTTTCACCTAGCGAAATGATTCCATTCTTTGTATATTTTTGTAATCAAGAAAGTGGGAACGAAGTTACACCGAAAGAGATAAAAGAGTGTTATGATAATTTAATATTGTCCCCGTACTCTAATATTTCTGCTTATCTTAATAATAAATCTGCTGGTCGAAATGCCGTTTTTTTAAAGAAAAAGAATGGGTATTTACTTACAAGAACATATAAAGAAAGGTTAGAAAGTTCACTTCTTGTAGACTTAAAACTTAAGCCCACTAATAATTTAATTGATCTTACCATACTTAGTGGTACTCCGTATTATATTCAAAAGACTACAGAGCAAATGAGTTGTTGTTACGATAACGGATTATATGACGCATGTTTGGTAATGATGAGAAAGTTATTTGAAACATTAATCATAGAGTGCTTTGAACGATATAGCTGTGTTTCGGAGATTACCGATATCAATGGTAATTTCTATTATCTTAGTGATTTGATCCCCTATTATTTGAATAGTACCCACTGGACTGTAAGCAGAAATTTTGAAAAATATATAAAGAATGTAAAAAAATATGGTAACCTAAGCGCTCACAATCGTAAGTTTTTGGCTAAAAAGCATGATATTGATTCTTTTAAATTTGATATGCGGCAATGCTTACAGGAGATAATACTTACTATCGATTATATCAACTGGGATAAGTCTAATCATTGTGTAAAATAAACTAACATTTCCTATGGTTCAAATCCCTACATAAAATTGCAAAAACATCTTTTTTATTGTCTCTTGCCAGTGTCAAAAGAAGTCGATTGCTGTAAGGCAGTCGACTTCTTTTGCATTTTCTGGTAGAATATAAACAATGATTATTTATGGAGCAGGAAAGTGATTGTATGACCGAAAAATCAATCGCTTATTGTGGCTTAATATGTGACTTGTGCAATCCAAATGGAGGGTGCAACTGTAAAAATCTGAGAATAGCTGTGGCAAGAGATTGTCGCCACAGGGGTGTTACCAATATACTTGTTGTACCGAAAAAGGGATAGATGGGTGCTGGGAATGTAAGGAATCCCCTTGTGGAAAAGATATGCTCGCTCCTCACAAGATTAAGATAAGAGCGTTTGTCAAATGCATAAAAGAGGAGGGTATAGATAAGTTTATCCATTATATACAGGCAAACCAAAAGCTCGGGATCGTTTATCACAAAACAGGTGTAATAGGTGATTATGACTTGGCAACTGAAGATGAAGTTTTGCAATTACTTAGGCGAACAAAAGGAGGGTATGAAGAAAAGTCTGTAAATAAGATTCTTCTATGATAAGACTGGG
>JAUUSE010000087.1:0-3933 GCA_030842085.1 Bacillota bacterium
GGTTCTTTACAAAGTAATATTTGCTGCCATCCCATTTTATCGCATACGCACTGCCGCTCTCGTCGTAGAAAAAGTCTATATCCTGTCCTGACCCTCTCTGCGCTATCAGCGTGCTGCCGTCATAGTAATATTCTATTTCCGCGCCGTTTACTGCTTTGCTCTGTCGTATGCCGCTTTCATCATAACTGTACTGCGCAAAAGATGCGCCGTCCTTGCTTATTGACGACAGCTGCCGTCCGGCTTCCCACTCAAACGTTAATCCGCCTATGTACTGCAATGGATTGCCTATCTCGTCGTAGGTTATCGTCTGCCCCTTGTACTGCGTAAGCTTATCTTTCCATCCGCTGTCGCCATACACATCTTCATAAGCAGCTTGCCCATATAAAAATTAGTTGGCTTTATGAGCAAGCTGCTATTTAACATTAATTGCCTACAATGAGACAAACCCCTCTTGCCATCCGTCAAGGTCGACTTCAATTTCCGCAATTTGAAAATCATCTGGATGATCTTTAAAGCGTGGATTGCTTCTAAATCTTTTTAGTGCAGCTTGGGCATTTTTATATGTTGAATATATCCCGAGCTCGGTTTCAACATCGTAATTGTCCTCTGGCACATAATATTCATGCCACAATACGTATAAATTCATTTTATCCCTCTTAAATAAATTTAAAATCGTTGAAGTCTATTTCAATTTTCTCAATTATAAACCCATCTGGATAGTCTTTAAAGCCAGTAATATCTTTATACCTTTCCATTGTTTCTTCAGCTTTTCTTCTTGACGAGTAATAACCAATAATTTTAGTATCAAATAACTTTTCATTACCCAAGTAGCCAGAAATATGGGAATGTTCTAATTTATAAACATATTTCATATAGATATCCTTTCTAACGCAAAAATTGAAAATATATCATATTAATCCAGCCGTGTAAAATATATCCCATTTATCCAGCCGTAGCCTCTATCAGATGGATCCAGAACGTATAAATCTCCATCCAGTATAAACATATTATCATCATTCTCATCATCAATAAAAGATTTTAATCCTAAGCTTCTTGTAAGCCATTTCTTTATCTTATTAAAATCACTTCCTGGCCCTGGTCTCCAATTTCCTTTTCCATATTTATTATCAAGCATACGCCTTGCATTTTCTTCAGCAGAAAGGCCTGTGTTTACCATTCCTTTGTTTACCCAGCTAGGTTTATCTGTTGCTCTTTGCTTTTTGCTCTCTTTTGACTTCTTTTTTAACTGAACATTTTCGGGTACAGCAAAAGAACCTACTGCTAATATTCCGCCTGAGACCATTAATCCAAGACCTGTAGATGCTATTCCTAATGTGCCAGATGCTGCCATAGCGGTTGTTATTCCTCCCGCTAATGCCGCTGTTCCTATTCCCGCAGTAGTTACTGTAAGAGCAGCTACTGCTGCAACAGCTCCTACTACCAATAATGCCGTTCCTATTCCTACGACGAGATTTCTTAACGAGAATTCACCTGTTGGATCTATATTCATTATTGGATTATTTTCGCAATATGTGTATAGATTATGAGCAAAAATTCCCTCGCTTGTATATATGCTTTCATCCGCATTAATAAAACGTTTAATTTCCGGGTCATAGTAACGAGAGTTGAGATAATAGAACCCCGTCTCATTATCATAGTAGTAGCTGCGATATCTGATTGGGTTAATCGTGCCAAGTGTATCCGCCAATGAACCAGTGACAGAATATACCTTGCCCCATGCGTCGTATTCGTAGCTTACAACCACCTCAGCAGCTTGCCTATGTGACATATATTCACTATCGATTTAAGATTACTTATGTCTCCACCCCGGCTAATTGTTAGCCGGGGTGGGAGAAATTTATTTATTATTTGGATTTTCTAAAATAAATAATAATTAAAATTATATCTGCTACAAAAATAGCAATAGTTATACTTAGCCCTATTTTCGGATTTATATCAATAATATTCGATACTATACATAATAATATAGAAATTAATGATAGTAAACCCACTAATAATGAAAATTTTCTCTTACTCATTCTTCATTCATTACCTCTATAATCCACGCAGCTCCACTAAAAGCAACTCCAAAGGCCGAGAAAACTCCTGCTAATGGCGGACAAGGGATAGCGATAATACCTGCAGCACTAAATAGTATTCCTATGCCCTCCAAAGTATTTGAAGCTTTTTCAGGAGTAGAAAATCTATCAATAACGAAATCCATAACCGGCTCAGATACTTCAATAAGCTTATGTACAGTTACTTCTGCCGACTTTGCCAGCACATTTCCCTTGGGGTCTATAGGCCCTCTGGTTGGTGGAGTAGTTCTGTGTGCCGTATTATTGCTTGGCGATGACGGCTTCCGACTCGGTATATTAGTGCTATATCCCTCTGCTTGCTGAGAACCTGTTGATGTCTCAGGTTCTTTATATGGATATGACACCTCATGCGTTACCCCTTCGGAACCTCTTGACCCTGTTCCGTTCCACCAATTTTTTACTGAGTTCCATAGGCCGCTGAAGAAATTACCTATACTATTGGCTGTGTTTTTTATCCACTGCGGCCAGTTGCCTGTACTGTCTGTCATATTAATGGGGTTATTGCCGCAATATGCAAACAAATTTGTTCCAGCCACACTTCCCATTGACAATTGACTATCCGCGTTAATAAACCTTTTAACTTCCGGGTCATAGTAACGAGAGTTTAGATAATAGAACCCAGTCTCATTATCATAGTAGTAGCTGCGATAGCGTATTGGGTTAATCTGCCCCAAAGTGTCGGCCATGCTTCCAGTGACAGAATACACCTTGCCCCATGCGTCGTATACATAGCTTACTACTGACTCAGCAGCTTGCCCATATGAGATTAATAGATAATGGGCAAGCTGTGTCTTTCCATTCGGTGTATGGCTGTTATTCAGCTTTAGCTATTATTTCTATCTTCTTGCCCTCTTGGTACAATCACAATCATTTTTAGTGATTCCAATATATTCATCAAATCAGGCATATGCAATTGATATGCATCATAACGCATTTTGCTAAGCCACGGGAAGCAGAACACCTGCTTGTTATGCACATATCCGATTGCTGCCATAGCTCTGAATATTTCATGCCCGACTGCCTTAATAGGTCTTGTAAAACGTTCACTGTCCATATGGAAAAGGTCTCTTATCTCTTCCGGAGAATAATCTAATTTGTTTTTCTTTATCCCATGCATAACAAGCTTTTCTATAGGCTGTTTGGTAGAATATAATGGGTAAATTTTTTCTTCCATATAGCATGTATACTTCGATAGTTCTTCCAAAGACATAACGGTATCATTTACAGTAATTTCCGGCTTTTCAAACAGAATAAAGTCTTTTGGCCGCCATTTGTACATAGAAAGCAAATAGCTTACTGCCCAACAGCCTGAGTCGATTTCTCCAATCAGCCAGTTTACTCCTGTGGTAAAAATATATTCTGTTTTATAGTCTGTCGAATCCTGTGAATGGTAAAATCCTGATTTACAATACACATATCCGTCGTTCCTTACATTTATACTTTCTATTTTCATTTTGTCACCCCACAATCTGTACATCCCACACAGTTATAGGCCCCGGTGCAGCACTTACTACTGGATTATATTTTGTGACTTTTGGATTCTTGATACCATCATCTTTGACAAAACTTGCGTTTGTCTTGAATGATATAACCACTCCCTGACGCGCTCCGGAATTTTCAATAGCATATTTATTGGGCTTATTTTTCCATGCAAATACATATCCACCTTCCCATGAACTACCCGTCATAATTCCAGTAGTTTTAATTAAAGTTGCATTTTCTGGTGTTGTAACATGATAATATGTTTTTCCGCCTCTCGACGGTTTCGATGGAATTACTTCTTCTTTTTCTTTAGCTTTAGATTTAGACCATGAGGGAGCCGTAACTTTAGGCA
>JAUUSE010000088.1:0-3849 GCA_030842085.1 Bacillota bacterium
CACCGGTCACGGAAGAGGACTATGACTTTATCTACGGTGTATTTTCTTCCTGCGGACTTGCCGTCAAGGTAAGGGAAGAGGACATGGACACTGCGATAGCGGTGAGCTCCAGCGCTCCGGCTTATTATTTTCTGCTGGCCAAGGCGGGCGTTGAATATGCTAAATCGTGCGGAATGGATAGCGAATCTGCCTTAAAGCTGTTTGCAAAAACGCTTGAGGGCAGCGGCAGAATGCTCACTGAAAGCGGAATGACGCCGGACGAGCTTATAAGAATGGTTACTTCTCCGGGCGGCACTACTCAGGCGGCGCTTGAATCGTTTGAAGAAAACGGCTTTGCTGACATATTTGTAAAGGGCATGGAAAGCGCAGCGGAAAAATCTAAAAGACTTGTGAAATAAGCTTTTAGAATAAAGCGGACAACTCCCGCATAATATGTTTTAGGATTATTGCTTCAGAGCAATGACGATATTATGTTGCGGAGGGCTTTATATATGGAAGGGACAAACCGTTTGCCGATTCCTCGCAGGAGAAGAAAGGCAAGGGGCGTTGCGATAAGCAGTGCAAATTTTAAATTTCTGATAATGTGCGTGGTTATTATAACCGGCATGATAGTCGGCGCGGCGGTTATACAGCGCGGCTATGCGATTTATTACACCAAAGGGCTGTTTGAGAATTTTATTTCTTTAAGACAGAGTCAGGGATTTTTTTCGGTTTTCTTTTCATCGCTTGGCTCGGTGTTGATTTTACTGATAATAGTATTCATCTCTGGTTTATCGGCGGCGGGAATACCAATTTCTTTTGCGGCGCTTATATATAAAGGCCTTGGTTTGGGTCTTACGTGTGGATATTTATATTTATCATATGGTTTTAACGGGTTGCTTTTTTCGGTTGTGATTATAGTACCGCACGCGTTTATATCCTCCGTAGCGCTGATACTTGCATGCAGAGAAAGCTGCCGTATGTCGATGTTCATATTTTCTCAGCTTTTGCCAGAGTCAAAGTATTATAAGCTTTGGAACGACTTCAAGCTGTTTTGTAGGAGATATTTAATTATTTTGGTAATAAGCATAATTTCATGCTTTATAGATGCGATGCTGTCAAAATTATTTATAAATCTTATATCGCTTTAAAAATGAGGGGACGAAAATGGTAGATTATTACAAAGAATTTGAAACGTACTTAATAGAGAAGAAGCATGTTTCAGATAATACGCTTGAGTCTTATATGAGAGACATAGGACAGTTTTTGTCTTATCTCAAGGGCAAAGGGATAGCTGACCCGACTAAGGCGAGCAACGGCGACATACGTACATATATAAGCGATATTGAATCTGCCGGCAGGTCGCATTCTACGGTTATGCGGGTGCTTGCGTCGATAAGATGTTATTATCAATATTTAGTCTTTGAGAATGTAATATCGGAAAATCCGGCAATGGGAATAAAGCTCGCAAAAATGGAGAAAAAACTACCAAGCATACTTACGGGGCAGGAAATAGACTTGCTGCTTGCTCAGCCTGATATGAGCGATGCAAAGGGTGCACGCGACAAGGCGATGCTGGAGCTACTTTATGCCACGGGATTGCGTGTAACAGAGCTTATTGACCTCAATATGCAGGATATTAATCTTTCGATAGGTATTCTGCATTGCGCAAGCAGTAAAAATGAAAGAATAATTCCTATTTATCCTGGCGCTGTAAAGGTGTTGGAGCATTATATAACAAAAGCACGTCCGCTTATGGTTATGGACAGCGATGAAAAAGCGCTGTTTACCAATATAAATGGCACAAGGCTTACAAGGCAGGGCTTTTGGAAGATAATAAAGGCATATACTAAGCAGGCGGGCATAAAAAAAGATATAACACCGCATACCATGCGGCATTCATTTGCTACGCATATGCTGGAAAACGGCGCTCAGCTTAAGGATATACAGGAACTTTTGGGACATGCTGATATATCTTCAACGCAGGTATATGCACACATAATGAAAGACAGATATGCAAATATATATAAAAAGTATCATCCGAGGGCAAAGCAGCATTAGATTTTTCATTCAATACTATTAGTAAAACAGTATTTCTATAAAGTTGCATATATAGTGATTTATGTGTATAATACTTAACTAATGCATATATTAAAGCCCCATAGAATAATCAGTGTTATTTATATTTTTATAAAAAAATAGATTAAGCTTATATTTGGACATATAACTGAAATTTCCCCGGAAATAAAATTGGGGAAAGCAATAAAAGGACAGGAGTAATAATTTTGGCAAAATTCAAGCTGTACAATTTTGAAAAAGAAGGCAAAGGAGTAAGACGCGGGGAACAGAAAAACAGGGTATCGCTGTATTTTTCAATACTTTGGCGAAAGCTATGGAGCATATGCAAATTAAGTCTAATCTGCTCTATTTTTGTAATACCTGTAGCGATAATAATAGGCTCCCTTGTTTTTATGCAGAATTATTACGGAATAAATCCTATATTTTATCCAGTGTGTTTTGCACCGATAATAATACTTGGTCCGGTTATGACGGGAGCTATAAGAATAGCGCGTGATTTTGCCCGTGAAGAGCCGGTATTTATATGGTCAGACTTCATATCTACAATAAAGAAAAACTTTAAGCAGTCTATAATAGTATCAGTTATAGAGTATGTTATTTTGGCATTTTTATATATAGCTGTTGCGTTTTATTTCTCAGCTATTGCAAACAGCGTATTTTATGTAATACTATTTGGCCTTGCGCTTATGTTTACTATGATATTTTTATTCATGCAGTATTACATGGGACTTATGATTGTAAGCATGGATTTAAATATAAAACAGCTTTTTAAAAACGCGGCTATTTTTTCAATTGTATGTTTATGGAAAAACTTTTTGATTACGTTGATATTGATTGCTATTGTGGCGCTTTTATATTTCCTAATTATATTTTCGCTGGCGATGCCGGTTTTAGTGCCCATATGGATTATACTGACATTTGGATTTTTGATAGGATTTGTACTTTATACCATAGCTTTTATAGCTTATCCGTCTATTAAGAGATATGCGATAGATCCATATTATGAAGAGCATAAAGAAGAGACGGCCGAAGCAGTAAAAAATGCATCTGAAGAAGACGAACTTCCGGAATATGTATATGAAAACGGAAAAATGGTACATCGCTCGGTTATAGAAAACAATCCGGAAACGATATTTGACGACGACCCGAAGATTAAATAAAATACCAGATATAATAAAATACCCTGCTGTGCATAACCGCATGGCAGGGTATTTTTTATTTAACTTAAACTGAAAAATATTACCCAAAAAGCTTTATTGGAGTGCTTTGATTGGTGATGTATAAAAAATATCCAGTGAAAAATCACAGAACGTTATAATAATCATATTTGTCAATTTTCCTAAAATAAGCAATTACTTATTATTTGGATGTTTATTTTCGCTGTTTTTAATAATGACATCTATAAAGTCTAATATTATTCTTTTAATATGATCGCCTAATAATAAAAGAAAATGTGTGAAAAGCCGGCTTTATATCATAAATTTCATATTTTTTAAACAACTACTTTTTATACAAAAATATTTTGTAACAGGCAAATCTTAAAATCTCAAATAAAAAAGCACCGGAGACATCCGATGCCGCGTGCATAAAGCGACTAAGCCTATAAGCCGAGTTCTGTAAATTATACAAATATGCACTTTTCGTATAAAATGACAACCATCTATCTAAGCCGTATGTTGCCATACGGCTTAAGCCACGCTTTCAGGAACACGCCGGGCAGACGTATGGTTCCTTATTGGTGTTGCTCCGGATAGGGTTTACATGGCTGTACGGTCTCCCGCACACCGGTGA
>JAUUSE010000018.1:0-34300 GCA_030842085.1 Bacillota bacterium
TAATAATAAAGACTCCAGCACTACTTAAGCTGGAGTCTCTATTTTTACTAAATTTATATTAAGAATTGTATAAGACAAGCAGCGACAGTAAATATAATAGTTGATATTCCAAAAAACACAAGCGTAGATGATGTTATCAGAGATATCTTTTCTGGATCATGTTTATAATATCTAATAAATATTTTATCATCGATTTCTGCAGAAAACGGTACTTGTATTTGATTTATTGATACTATAAATTTATCATTAACTGTATATGCAATATTAGCCCATTTAGAATTATTTTTTTTCATTTCTTTGTTAATAGCATAGTCTATTTTTTTAATAGTTCCTTCTACTTTAACAGTATGCCTTAAACTTATTATATATCTTATAAGAAAAACTACAAATAATAAAGCGAAAATTACTGCAAAGGCAAATAAAAATATGGTTTGTGGTTTCAAAATATCCTCTCCTTTGTTTCATTATTATACGATAAAAAATTAGAATAGCAATATATATATTAAATTTTATATACTTAAAATCAATTGAAACTAAAATAAGAAGATATTAAATATGATAGTATCTCTGAATTTTATATAATTTTTGGTAAATAATAATTTTAAATTATCTTGGGAGCTGAATATATGGATAAAATTCAGAGAACAGGGCCTAAAAACAAGACAAAAAGCGGAGCAGCAAAATTTTTTAAGGTCCTTTTTATAATACTATTTTGTCTTGTGCTAGTTATAGTAGGTTATTTATTTGCCGATATAATAGATAATATACTTAATTATATAGGTTAGTATCAGTCATAAAAAGCAGTACTTATAACTACTGCTTTTTAATTTTATACAGATTGTACCTTTTAAACTTGACCGCAGTATATAGTAAAAACATGCTGCATAGACTTTAATGCTAATAAAAAAGGGATAGATAAATTGGGCGGCATTTTCACAGATTGTTTACATAATCTTAATCAAAAGACATAAGATGATATCGCCCTTCGTGTTAAAATAACAACAAATAAACAGAAAGGGTGATATGTATGAGAAAAAGGCCCGTGCTTGTCTGCGTTACGGCACAGTCCTCATGCGATGTATTGGTTGAAAAGGGACGAGTCATAGCAGAGAAGTTGGGGGCGCCGCTTGAGGTAGTAAGCGTTCAGTCAGTAGATATGACTGCACTTCAGCGTGCAGATGCATTAGACACGCTGTATGCCATTTCTAAAAAATCGTCGGCCGATATAGTAGTATATTACAATAATGACCCAGCCGAGACAGTATCGCTGCATGCGAAAAGGTCAAAGGCATGTTATATAATAACAGGTTTGCCGAGAATCTCAAGTAACGGGTTTGCAAGTAAACTTAAGTCAATGCTGAAAGATATACCAGTTATTGCTGTAGATGAAAATTATGTTTTTTCCGACTATCAAATCCGCGGCGTTGGAAAGAAGATAGCAGCAGGATTAAATGCATAATATAATCACCAAAAAAGTCGGGCTGAATAGAATATTAGCAGGGGGCGTTAAGGGCCCGACAGCGCCGGTGGCGGGTACTCCGCCTTTGGGGAGCCGAGCGCAAAAAGACGCGTCCCTTTATAATAAAAGAAGCAGCGCCACGTTTATACGTGGCGCTGCTTCTTTTATTACCGCTTAAGTATGGGGCCACACTTGAAGAAGTAGTGGTAAGTAAAAACGCTGTAGCGGAAAAACATTTTTGAATATATCTAACCTGATAAAAGATAAGAACAACGGTACTAATAAGCCCATTTAAGGGCTTAGCAAGGAATTGGAGAAAAGCAAAATTAGATGCAGATAATAAAAATACTAAAAGTAATTGCTTTGTAAGCGGCGGGGCAAGAGATGCAATAATATTTTTTAATACCATTTCTAAAAATCAGCATTTCTTAATCCATCTGATCTCTGTACAAACCACTGGTTTACTGCTGATTTTATTCGGCTTTATGGAAAATGTAAGCAAAAAAGTATGCAGTAAAATTTTTATAGAAAAATTAGTTAGGTAATAAATTCTTGACGGGATTAGTTAAGAAAAAACACATTGCGGTGGCAGACTGCAATATATGACTTGACAAAGCCGCATTTATTCATACTTTAAATTTGCTAAGCTACATATTGGAATAATATATAAATCACAACTGAAACGTTGGTATTTACATATCGTGTCTGCGCTCGCAGAGTTCATTGACCAAACTGGCAAAAGCAATTATTAAAAGCTCTAATTTAAATGCCGAGAAAAAGGAAAAGATGACAATGTCAAAAACGCAATTTTATGAGCCTTTATGTAGATATAGGCAGATTATTGCTATTGAAATTTGCCTGTGCATACATTAAAATAGAAAAAGAAAATAATGGGAGTTAGAAAATATGATAAAAATTTCTCCATCAATTTTAACCGCTGATTTTACTAGGCTGAGCGATACTCTTGATATGTTGGTAGAGTCTGGGGCGGACATGTTTCATATAGACGTTATGGATGGATTGTTCGTACCGAACATTTCTATAGGCCTGCCGGTGCTTGAATCAATAAATAAGAATTATGATACTATTCTTGACGCGCACTTGATGATAGACAGGCCTCATAGGTATATAGAAAGGTTTGCGGCTGCCGGCGCAGATATAATAAGCTTTCACTATGAGGCGGAATCGGATATATTAAAAACTATAGATTTAATAAAGTCGTGCGGTGCAAAGGCCGGATTGGCAATAAAGCCCGCCACGGCGGCAGATGTTGTATTTGAATATCTTGATATGCTTGACATGGTATTGGTTATGTCGGTAGAGCCTGGATTCGGCGGCCAGTCGTACATGCCGGTCGCAGAGAGCAAAATAAGCACGATACGCGGCGAGGCCAACCGGCGCAGAATTGACATAGATATACAGGTTGACGGCGGCATTGACAAGAGTACATGTGAATATGTAAAGGCTGCCGGCGCAAATGTTTTGGTAGCCGGCAGCGCTATACTCAATTCGGAAAATCCAAAAGTGCTTATATCACATATGAAGAGGGAAGCCGATAATTAAATCTGATACATATGCATCAGGCGCCAATAGCTTAAAGGTGCGTATATTTACACGCCGGATTAATTTTATACATTCTTATATTTGCTGAAAAATGCTATGGGCGTATGCTTAATAAGAAATTCGTTTATTTGTTGCAATATGCAACAAATAAACGAAAGATATAGGAATGGCATATAAATTTACCGCTTAACTTCTAATAGATGTTTTACGCAGTAAAATTCACATAAAAATCCTATCATATGCCGTATTTGAAGATGTTATATATGCTTTTGGTAAAAGTAATATAGAGCTATATTACACTAATTAAAGAAACGGCATAAGACCGCAGCCAAAAGCCTTAGGGAGCAGGAAAAATATAATAAATGGAAGCTGGCCGTTAAATCAAAAATCCTCCTATTTTTTCGACTGCATTGCTTTCTGCCAAGACTTTTCCGTGCTCGGACAGGTAGGCTGCTGCGGCTGCTGTACCGGCCGTTTTTTTGCCATATTCACCTAAAATAAATATAATGTCTTTAGCATATTCTCCATTTGGATACAACACAAGCTTATACTCTCCGTCGATTAGATATAGAGCGCTGTCAGCGGGTATTTCAGCTTGTTTATATATTTTGGCTACAGCTTTCATTGCGTCTAATAAATCCGCACTGCTGCTGAATTCATATATATATGGATTTCCTTTGCTGCGTTTAAGGCGAAGCTTATCTTTTTTGTCTTGGACCTTTTCTTCAACGCATGTAAAATATATAATGCATCCGCAGCCGGGTGAGGGAAAGACTTCGATAAGCATTTTAGAAAAGCATAGATATTTAAAGCCGTTTTCTTTGTTGGCTGTTTTAAGAAGTTCCAATAAAAAGGCGCGAGTAATTTCATCGTTATAATCTAAATCGTTGTATGAAAGCCCGTGACGCTTAAGTTCGTCTGCCGACATTTCAATCTTAAGCTGTAGGGGCGATATTATTTCTATATTCAAAACAATGGCTCCTTCCATAATAAGGCCAGATTCCTTAACAGAAGCAGGCAGATGCTTGTATCCGAGAAAACGTTCGGTCAAAATACTGCCTATTTATATAATATTAATGGGACAGGCAGTATGCAAGAGGTGATTTTAGGTTGTTTAATTTACCACATAGTGGAATAAAACTGAATTTACAGAAAGAACCCGCCCTAAGCAATTCGATTTTCCGCATGGACGTGCCGAAAACGGCGTTTTTGCCTTTAAAATTCGGCGCAAAAGATTTTTATCCAGAAAGCCTTAAAATAGGAAGTGAAATCCAGCGAGGGCAGATATTGGCATATGCGAAAGACGATAGGGAGCTTAGGCTTATATCCCCGTTTGACGGAATATTTGAGGGAATTGTTGAGAAGAAACATCCATATTACAGGCGAGTTAGCTGCATACAAATAACTGTATCGGGCGGCGGAGAAGAAAGTACGCGGCAGGAGGAGCTTGGTAGCGCCGATGCGAGCGTTGATACTTCAGAAGAAGCACCGACAGCTTTTGTTAGCGAAGAGGATAATCCGGATAAGGTGTCAGATAATGCAAAAGAGGCCGCGGCGAATACGGAGCCGGCAGCTACAGATGATAAAGAAGCGGAGGACGCGCAGTCCAATACCGATAATGCGGCCGAAAGCATTGAGTACGATTTTACAGACATCTCCTTGCCGGAGATGTCTATGAACCAGCTTGTGGAGAGGGCAAAGCAGGCCGGCATAATAGATGAGATAGACGGCACATTTTTGCATGAAAAGCTGCAGCTTATAAATGATGGGGAATATACAGCCATAGCGCTGTCGTCATTAGATTCACAGCCATATATATCAAGCGGTACGGCTGTGCTGTTAAAATACACAAAAGCGGTGTGCGGCGGCATGCAGATGCTTTCAAACGCCATGGGCGGGGTAAGCAGGCACATAATTATGTACGGCGACGACTGCAGCAAAAAAACAAACGATACCATAGGCGATATTAAGATTATAAAGCTCACCGGAAACTATCCCTTTACACCCACACTTCCTGAGGGGACTTTTATAATGGGGATACAGGCGGCTAAGGCCTTATATGAAGCATGTGCTGAGGAACGGCTTAATTTCCGGCAGATGATAACCGTCAGCGGCAGTGCGGTAGAGCATCCACAGAATATAGAAGCTGAGATAGGTACGCCGATAATTGAGATAATAGAGCGTTGCTCTTTAAAATCAAAGCCGGGGCGAATAATTGTCAACGATGTTATGCTGGGTCAGGCGATGTCTGCGACTTCTGTTGTCTTTCCGGGGCTAAGCGCTATAACTGTGCTGTCTGAAAAGGAAACGCGTCATGCGACGGCCTGTATTGGCTGCGGACGGTGTGTAAATATTTGTCCGCAGAAAATAATGCCATGCTATATATTGAGAGATTATCAGAATGAGAATATTGACGGCGCCGATTTCAAACGCTCGAAAAAATGCATAGGCTGCGGCTTATGCTCATACGTATGCCCGTCGGGGATAAATCTCCGCAAAATAGTTGGAAAGTCGGCGAATATACTTCATAAAGCGGAGCTGTATAAGAAAAACATGAGCGCAAAAAAGGAAAACTCTGCTCAATGAGTTTAGCCGGCGGAGTACATAGAAAGTGCTGGATATACAATCGCCACATATCAAGGCTCAAAATCGGCTGTGCTGTGTGTAATAGACATAGCTGAAACTAAGCGGAGCTTTGTAAAAAATGCGGGCACAAATGCGAAAAGTCTGGGCAAATAGGTTTGGCAAATGCTATGATATAAAAATTGTACGATATTTATGCAAGTACACAGCAAATTGCAAAATGCGTGGCGGGATATGGTAATAAATCTACTTGTTATGTGACGGAACCGGCAATACTGCTTCGCCTGACGCGGTCTTGCGCTGTTTAAAATAGAAATAAAAATACAAAACTATCTATAATAACTGCTATATAGCAGACAGAGGAAAATGAGTCTGTTTATTTTGCGGCAAAATCTATGCAGATTAGCAGGAATATAGAATTAATCAGACAATTTAGTAAATATACTAAATAATTAAAGCTCGGAGGAAGCGGCAGTGAAAACTAAAAAATTGCCATCAGCGGGACATAGCTACGGCGAATACAGCTGGCTTATAATGCTGGATGTAATTATATGTCTTGCGTTTATAAATTTGATAATGGTATTCTACTATGGGCTGCATGCGCTGCTTATAACGGTAGTATCAGTATTGTCGTGTATAATATTTGAAAGCGCGGCATGCTTTGTAATGAAGGAAAAGAACACCATACCGGATTTGTCGGCAGTAGTTACGGGTATGATATTAGCGGCTGTTTGTCCTGCGTCGGCGCCGCTCTGGCTGCCGGCAATGGGAGGAGCATTTGCAATTCTTATTTGCAAAATTCCTTTTGGCGGCCGAGGCAACAATATATTTAATCCTGCAGCTGCGGCGTGGATGTTTATGTCGCTGGCCTTTCCGGCAATAATGTCCGCCTACCCCGACCCCGTCGTGTTTTCATATCAGGGCGGCGAGGCGCTTGTTTCTGCGTCACCGCTTTCTGACGTGGCTTTAGGAATAACGCCTAATATATCGTCTTTTGAGTTGGCTTTTGGCAGATTTCCGGGACCAATGGGCGCTACGCCGATAGTCGTGCTTGCCGCATGTGCTATTTATCTTATTATAAGGCGTACGGCCCCCCTCTCGACCATGCTGTCCATGCTTGCTGCGAGCGGCGCTATAGCGATAATTTTTCCGCGGCTTGGTTCAAGGCTTGATTCCGCCCTGTTTGAGCTGTCGCTCGGCTGCCTTGTTTTTACAGCTATTTTTATGGCGACCGATCCCGTAACCTCTCCCAAAACGACGGCCGGCAGAATTTTATTCGGCATAGGCTGCGGTGTTATAACAATGCTGTTCAGATATTTTGGCTCAGCGCTTTATGAGGGTGCACCGGCGGCAATACTCATAATGAACTGCCTGTCTAAAACACTCGATGAATTTGTATCAGATTTTAATATTGACTGGGTAAAGAGAAGATTAAAGAGAAAGGCGGGTGCGGCAGAAAATGCAGAAAGTTAAGGATTTTATCAAATTTGTTATAAGGCCCGTGCCGCTCTTTACGCTTGGAATGTTTCCGATAATAATAAAGGGGACGTCGCTGATAAATGCTTTGCTGCTTGGACTTGCATTTGCAATATCGGCATTTGCCGTAAGTGCGGTAAGTGCTTTTGCTTCTAAGATTTTTTCAAAGCAGCTTATGCCGGCTGTCTGCGTGCTTGCAGGCGCAGTAGCGGTGTGTCTTGTAGGCTTTATATTTACAAAGCTGTCGGTTTTTGATATGTATACTTTAGGTGCAGTGCTGCCGCTCACCGCTGTTGACCCGCTCATTGTAACTGGACTTGTGCGGCAAAATGAAAAGGAGTCCGTATCCGGAGCGTTTATTAATGCAGCGGTATTTTCGGCCGCTTTTTTCGCAGTGGTATTAATAGTATCCGTTGTACGTGAATTTTTATATACCGGCGCTATATTTGGACTAACGATTTTAGATGAAAGCCATAGGATATCATCGGCAGTTATGCCGTTTTTTGGAATAATAATGTTAGGGCTTGCGGCAGCGTTTGTTGCATGGGTATCAGATAAGATGCGCCGCCGTCGTGATGCTGAAAGGAATATAGGCTATGATAACTGAAGTGTTGATGCTGTGCCTTCTGCTTGTACTTGCGCAAAACTTGCTGTTTAGCGGAGGTTACGGAATATCGGAGGTAATAAGCACCGCTGTAACGAAAAAGCGTGCAGTATTCTGCGGTTTGACCTCTGTTTGTGCTATAGCTCTGTCGATACTGTCATACGGAGTGGTAAGCGTCGTAAAGCTTATTACTGACAATGTTTATATAGTATATACCGCCATAATAGCTACGGCCGCAGTGCTGTATGTGATTATGCTTATAATACTGCATATTTTGGATGTTAAAAAGAGCACGCTGAATTTGCTGCTGCTTTCTGCATTTAATTCCGCCGTATTGGTTATACCGTTTGCTGCGCAGAGCATGAACAGCGGGTTTTTAGGAGCCCTATTCCTTGCTATAGGCGGTGCTGTGGGTTATAGCTTGGCCCTGTTTTTGGTGTCGGAAGGGTTAAAACGCCTTAATTATTCTGACGTGCCGAAAGCATTTAGGGGAATACCTGCGGTTATAATATTTATAGGCATATTAGCTATGGCTTTTGCGTCTTTCAGTGGAGTACCGTTTGCTGTTTGACAGCGAATTTGGCTATGCACAGCCGAAAAGATATAATCCAGTGGAATATAAATGATAAGCGGCTTAAATATGATGACGGGTATAGAGGTTATTGGTATTTAGCAGTAATAGAATATGGTAATACTAAGTCCGGAACAGTTATATTAAATTCCTGGATTAATATTTTCTGTTTTAATGAGACTATAATGTATACCGAAAGTATGTAAAGACGAATTTATCAGCAGAAAATAAATGTTATGCGATAAAATTATAAATCAGGTATTGACATATGGCCAAAATTAATGTAGAATATTTAGGCTGTTAGAAAACAGAAGGGCCTTTAGCTCAGTTGGTTAGAGCAACCGGCTCATAACCGGTAGGTCCCGGGTTCGAGTCCCTGAAGGCCCACCAGCATAATGCTGGACCTAATTTGCTTTAGGTTCAGCATTATTTTTTTGCTTTTTCGCTCGAAAAGAAAATGAGTACTTTTTGCTGTCCTTACACCAGGCTGAGCCTGGACGCGTGTTCGCGTTTAGAATTAGTTTTTGTTTCCCTGCCTTTACCTGCAAATGTGGTCGATTTGGTCATGCCTTTAATATTAGAAATTCGCACAGGCTTATATCCAACAGCAAAGCGCAAAATTATCTTTTTGCTGTCTTTTGATGCGGCTGCCTAAATGCGTTTCGCGTTCGGCCTCTTTTATTATTGACAAGTCCGCTGCTTTCGACAGTTAAAGCGATAAAGCTTTCGACTGCCATTAAAAAGATTAGGCGCTTGTATCACCTAATTTTATACAGAGCGAAAAATAGAATAAATCACATGCTGTGCTCATGCTTTAGGCACATCTTTCATGAGTTGTTTTCTCTGAAGCATCTGAAAGCTTGCTTTTTACATTGTAAGTTGGTTTATAACATAGAAACTGTAAATACTTTATTTTTTCGGTGCATGTCAGCGCCAAAATCCATGTATTTTATGCATAATAAATCTGATGAAATTATAAATTTAGAAAAAGTTAAAAATTTTTTAAAAAAGTACTTGCATTTTAAAATGTGTTGTGATAGAATACATTTTGTCATCAAAAGTCGGTGTTAATAACGATGAGGGTCCACCCGTTCCCATCCCGAACACGGAAGTTAAGCTCATTCGTGCCGAAGATACTTGGCGGGCGACTGCCTGGGAAAATAGGTCGATGCCGACACTTATAAATCCTGCTTAGCGGGAGGTAGAGCAATCGCCCAATAGGGCGGTTGTTTTTTGTTTTATATTGTTGACGATATTTGAGGGATATAGTATAATCAAGATATAAAAAAGGAAAAAGAGGTGAGACCGTTGGCAAATAAGATAAAATTGGTTGTCGGCGGTATAGATTATCTGATAAATACAGAAGAGAATGAAGAGTATGTCAAGGCGCTGGGCAGCGAGCTAAGCAGATGTCTTGACAATCTTGCAAAAGATAATCCATATCTTTCGACGACGATGGTGGCAGTTTTGGCGGCGCTGGATTATTTGGATGACTCTAAAAAGGCAAAAGAGGATGCTGAGCAGTTGCGCATGCAGATGAAAGAATATATAGAAGAGGCGGCGTGTGCCCGCTTAGAGGCGGATGAAGCCCGTCGCGAGGTTGAGCGTCTTAACCGCGAATTAAGACAGCTTAGAGATAAGCTTAATCAGGATAAGTAATGTATATTTTCATTTGCTTAAATTCGAAGCGGCGGCTTAATTGCCGCCGCTTTTTCTGACATGTGCTAAGCATGACAAATTTGCCGTCTCTAAAAGGCATGACGGCAGATTGTAAAAGCATAAAAAATTGCTTTTTATACAAGAGTTGAGATATGAAAGGCAAATAACGATGGGTACTTTTGCTGTTTAACAAATTTTGCTCTATGCGGTATAAGCGCAAAACGAATATGTCCGATTTTTATTTGAAAGAGGTAGACAAAATGATAAGGCGCATGAATATAAGCGATAAAGACAGTTTTTTCAACATGTCAAAGGAGTTTTATGAATCAGGTGCGGCGCTCCAGAATATTCCCGAGAGGAATATTATAATGACCTTTGACACAGTAATCTCCGGCTCACCGTACGCGGATGCATATATAATAAGCAGCGACGGCAAGCCGGCGGGGTATGCTCTTTTGGCTATAACTTATTCAAACGAGGCCGGCGGGATAGTTGCGTGGATAGAAGAAATCTATATTTTAAGCGAATACAGAGGCAAAGGGCTCGGCGCAAAGCTCATTGAGTTTATAGAGGAAGAATATAAGGATAAGGCGGTAAAGTTAAGGCTTGAGGTAGAAGAATCAAACAAAGGCGCGGCGCGGCTTTATGAAAGACTGGGCTTTAAATATCTTGATTATATACAAATGCACAAACCGCTTATAACGGAGGAATAAAAATACATGGAAGCTAAGGTTATGATAAAAAAATTACACGAAAGGGCAGTAATACCTGCATATGCAACTCCTTCATCGGCCGGGATGGACTTGTATGCTCTGCTTGATGAAGAAATAGAGCTGATGCCTTCTCAGCGCGCGACAATACCTACAGGAATATCAATTCAGCTGCCCGACGCAACGGCTGCATTTATATATGCAAGAAGCGGACTGGGAATAAAGCACGGAATAGTGCCGTCAAACTGCGTGGGAGTAATAGACAGCGACTATCGCGGCGAGATTAAGGTGGGGCTGGTTAATCAGTCAGACGCGTCGTATACGATAAAGCCGTTTGAGCGCATTGCTCAGATGGTAATAGCTCCTGTATTAAGGGCGGAGCTTATTGAGGCTGATACTTTGGACGAAACCGAGCGCGGAGGCGGCGGCTTTGGCTCTACTGGCCGAGCATAAATTTTTTCTGGATGTATAGTAAACTTTGCAGGCGATATAATCGTTTGGGCAAATGACTTAGCTGCCGCTGATGTATCCGCACTGAAAATATTGCTGGCGCTTTGACTTACCTGCGGCGAAACAATATTGTCGCTCGGCCTGTTCTCACACTGCAAATGCTTTAACTTGGCCGGGCGGCGTCCCGCGGCGCTTTATAAACGGCACTGGAAATTGTTTATCAGCAGCAAAGCGACAGATAACTCGTATGCAATGATTGAATTATGGCAGCAGCATACTTTTGCTAAAAACGGCCATGTATATTATCTTTAAAAATTATCTGCGAGAGGTTGACTAAGCAAATTTTTATTGTTATTTGCCGATTTGTCGTGCTTTGTAAATATAACGCTGATTTTAAATTGGGTATATTTGTTAAAGGCTTTATATTTCTTTATATTAAATTTTCTGATAAAGGTATATCTTTGCATCAGAAAAATAAAAAGTGTAAAATTATATATAAATTAAATCAGATAGGCAGTGAGGGGCATGAAAAAGAGCAAGGACATATTTATACTTTTGTTTTTGATACTTGCAGCAGTGGTTATAGGCGGCTTTATAGCGCAGCTTACATTAGGAATACCTGCGCTTAAATGGCTGACATACGGCGAAGCCATTTCATTTAACTATGGCAATGCAAATCCACTGCTGGATTTAGGAATTTTTAAGTTTAATTTCGGATTTCAGTTTAACGTTAATATACTGCAGATAGTGCTTATATGCATTGCCCTGCTGGTATACAGAAAGGTGAGATAAAAGTGGCGGTTGATGTAATACTCGCCTCGGCCTCGCCAAGACGTTCGGAAATTCTTCATATGATAGGATTAAATTTTACGGTGCATCCGTCAAACATTGACGAGAGCACATGCTGCAGTGAGCCCGGCCGCATGACGGAGATAATCGCTGAGAAAAAGGCCGAAGCGGTGGGCGAAAGATATGACGCACTGATAATAGCGGCGGATACCGTAGTTTCAGCAGCTGGGAAAATTTTGGGCAAACCGGAGGATGAAGCTGAAGCGGCGCATATGCTCCGCACGCTTTCGGGGGAAAAGCACACGGTTTTTACCGGCGTATGCCTAAAATACAGAGGCAGGACAGCAGTTTTTCACGAGGCGACTGAGGTGGAGTTCTGCCCAATGAGCGACGGCGAAATATCATCGTACATAGCTACGGGCGAGCCAATGGACAAAGCCGGCGCATATGGCATACAGGGAATGGGAAGCAGATATATAAGGGGGATATCCGGCGACTTTTTTAATGTCATGGGCTTTCCGGTCAATTCCTTTTATCGGCATGCGATGGAAATGGACGGCGAGCTTAGCAGAGAATTATTTAAATTGTAAATAAATGTGAAATTATGTAAATTTTATATTGTTTAATTCTTAGAGCAAGGTTATAATAAAATGTGTTGAAATAGGCTGTAATTTTGTCATAAAGCTTTTATACATGTATTATTTTAAAAATAAAAAGCAAACTTATACTATAATGCATATTTCGAGTATTATGTAAATTGATTAAAATAATAGCTGCTGTTAAACATAAAGTTTTAAGCTTAGCTGGAAAACCATGCTGAGCGATTTCTTTATCTTGAAAGAGAGATGATTATGTAAACCAATGGATTGCGGCTATTTAAGTCGAATTTTGCAAAATTTGCATAAATAAAAGTATAAAGGGGTATGAAGGAATGTTTTCGAGGGATATTGGAATAGATTTAGGCACAGCGAATACGCTGGTTTGCATAAAGGGCAAAGGCATAATAATGCGTGAGCCGTCGGTTGTTGCGGTAGATGTAAGAAACGACGCCGTCAGGGCGGTAGGCACTGAGGCTAAAGACATGATAGGGCGCACGCCCGGCTCAATAGTTGCGGTACGTCCGCTGAAAGACGGCGTTATAGCCGACTTTGACGTTACCGCCGCCATGCTCAAAAAATTTATTAAAGAGGCGCTTAAGGGCTCTATGTTCTCGCGTGCCAGAATAGTAATATGTATTCCGTCGGGAGTAACGGAGGTTGAAAGCCGCGCGGTTTATGACGCAGCGCGTCAGGCGGGCGCCAGCATGGTAGACCTTATAGAAGAGCCGATGGCAGCGGCAATCGGCGCAGGGCTTCCTGTGTCGGACGCTACGGGAAGCATGGTAGTAGATATTGGTGGCGGTACATCTGAAGTAGCGGTAATATCGCTGGGCGACATTGTTACGGCGCAGTCGGTGCGCGTTGCCGGCGACGATATGGACGAAGCCATTATTACCTATATACGCAAAAAGCACAACCTACTCATAGGCGAGAGAACGGCCGAGCAGATAAAAATTCAGATAGGCTCTGCCTATCATTTTAACGGCGAAGAGGAAGCGTCGATGGAGATAAAGGGGCGCAACCTTGTCGACGGATTGCCCAAGAATGTGAGAATAACGTCTGAAGAAGTGCGTGAAGCGCTTTCCGACCCGGTAAATCAGATAATAGACGCCATTAAGGGCACTTTAGAGAAAACGCCGCCGGAGCTTGCGGCGGACATAATTGACAGAGGTATAACGCTTACGGGCGGCGGCGCTCTGCTCAGAGGGCTTGACGTATTGGTATCGGAAACAACGAGCATGCCGGTGCATGTTGCCGACAATCCGCTGGACTGCGTGGTAGAAGGCACAGCAAAGCGCCTTGAGATGGACCTGCCGTTTGACACATATCAGCACAGGAACAAGTATTAATGCAAATGCAGTAAAAAGGCCAGTTGAAAGGAGAGCATAAGCTTACACATGAGGATATTTTTAAGAAGCCGCCGCTTTAAAATACTTTTGGCGGTGGTAGCGGTATTGCTTGTAATTATGATATTGACTGTTACAATAAGCAAATATGCATCTCCGCAGAGTAGCTTTATAAGCGTTATAACGACGCCGGTGCAAAAATTCACATCGTTTGTATCCGACAAGGTCGGCGAAATAACGGATAATTTTGTAAACAGCAGCGAAATAAGCAGTGAGAATGAAGAGCTTAAAAATCGCATAGCCGAGCTTGAGGATCAGCTTGTCGATTATGACAAGATGAAGCAGGAGAATGAATATTATAAACAATTTCTTGATTTAAAGCAGGAAAACGAGGACTTTGAGCTTGAAGAGGCAAATGTTATAGCAAGAGATCCGAACGAGCTTTTATATAAGACCTTTACCATAGACAAGGGCTCGCTTAACGGCGTCGCCAAAAACGACCCGGTGGTTGCACAGGGGCGATATCTTGTCGGGTATGTTTATGAGGTGTCGCCGTCACAGTCTACGGTCATTACAGTGCTTAATCCGAACATAAATATAAGCGCCGTCGTCAACAGGACTTCCGACACTGGCAGTATATCTGGGGATGTAAAGCTTGCCGAAAACGGCACCTGCCGGATGACTGGACTGTCGCGTACGAGCGGCGCCGCCGCGGGAGACAGGGTGGTTACAACCAGCCTTGGCGGCACTTTCCCGGACGGGCTTATTATAGGCACCATAACGGAAATAGCGCCGAGCGGCAGCGATATATCTAACTACGCAGTTATTGATCCTTCTGCTGATTTTGACGATTTACGCTTTGTCATGGTTATAAAAAGCTTTGAGGGGCAAAGCGGCGCATCTGGAAATTAAGAGAGGCAATGATATTTAAATTGCGGAATATAAATTGCCGGAATTAAACGGCGGATTGATATTTAGCTTGGAGCGGTTATATTTGGTTCAGATTTTATAAAAATCAACGCCGGTTGCGGGCAAAATATTTTACAGGGCTGCAGCGTGTGTAATCTTGTGTGGTGCGGTTGCTGCTGCAAATAGATGAACTGAGAAATGTGCATTGATACTTTTCGCGGCTAAATGGGGATGCGCCAAAATACTTAGAGGAGTACCTCGGCAGACTTTTAGGAGGGTTTTAACATTGAGGAGCGAAAACAAATCTGGCTCTAAATTCAGATATATAGCTCACTGCCTTCTGCTGCTTGTGTGCTATCTGCTTGAGGTGACGCCGAATTTATTTCCGACTGTTTTCGGTACGCTGCCAAATCTAATAATAATCGTGATTATATGCATAGCGATGTTTGAAAAGGACCTTGCCGGTGCGATTTTTGGACTTGCCGGAGGATTGCTGTTAGACCTCACATCGCTGCAGCTGCCGGGTTTTAACGCTATTATATTGCTGATTATGGGCTGCGCGGCGGGACTAATAGTGAGCAACTTTCTTAAAAATACGCTGTCGTCCGCACTGCTGTTGTGCGGCGGCGCGACATTGATTTATAATATAATATATTGGCTCATCTTTTACGTTTTCAGAGGCGTAGAGCATGCTTTATATTATTTTGCAAGATACATGCTTATAGAAGTTTTATATACATTAGTTTTGCTCATACCGATATATTTAATAATGCGCAGATTTTTGAAAAGCGCGAAAGCATAATATTTATTAAGGGGAGGCTGTACAGATGAAGAAAAAGCCGATTTTTAAAAGGCTTGCCGTTATTTCAGGCATAATGGCTGTAATAATGCTGGTGTATACGGTAAAGTTTGGCTATATGCAGCTTGCTCAGGCTGATTATTACAGAAGCCTTTCTGATACTACATATTCGCAGAAAGTAAGCATTAAAGCGGCGCGGGGAGAAATAGTTGACAGGTACGGCCGACCGCTTGCGCAGAACCGTCAGTCGCAGAACGTGGTGCTTAATGCGATATATCTAAAAAATGCCGATATTAATACAACTCTGCTTACAATTATAAATTTACTTAAATCGAGCGGGCAGTCTTGGAAAGACGAACTGCCGCTTACGACAAATAATCCTGTGGAATATGGCACAAATCTTTCACAAATTTCAGATATGCAGGAGTATCTTGGACTTAACGATTATGCCACTGCTCAGAACTGCTATGACGCTCTTGTCCAGAAGTACGGCCTTGCGAGATATTCTTTTGAAGAGCAGCGCAATATTATGGGCATCAGATATACAATGGATGCGCGTGATTTTTCAATAGCTAATCCATTTACCTTGGCGGAGGATATTTCCGACGCCACGGCGCTTAAGATTAAAGAGCTGAACATACCTGGCGTTCAGGTGGATATAGTTCCGGTCAGGGAGTATATTGAGATAGACATAGCGCCGCATATAATAGGCACGATAGGCCCGATATATGCCGAGGACGACTGGGACACTTTAAAGCAAAAGGGCTATGCATATGACGACAAAATAGGCAAAAGCGGAATAGAGCAGGCTATGGAGGATTATTTGAGGGGACAACCTGGTATTCAGCGCGTGACGCTTGATTCAAATAATAATGTGGTGTCAGTGGTAACAGAATCGGAGCCGGTGGCCGGCAACACGGTTATGCTTACGATAGACAGGGATTTGCAGCGTGTTGCGCAGGACGCGCTGGCTAACATGGTTAACTCCTTGGCTGACAAAGAGGACAGCGATTCGCATGCTGGGGCAGTAGTCGTGTTAGACGTCAACAACTTTGAGGTGCTAGCAGCTGCAACATATCCTTCATATGACATGAACACTTATAAGACTAATTATTCAGAGCTTTTACAGAATGAATATAACCCGCTTTATAACCGCGCACTGCAGGGAGTGTATCCGCCCGGTTCCACCTTTAAACCGGCGATAGCGCTTGCGGCCTTACAGGAAAATATAATAACAGAGCAGACGATTTTTAACTGTGTCCATACTTTCAGGGCTAATGATATGACTTTTAGCTGCCTTGGATACCATGGAAAAATTAATGTTCTTACTGCACTTGCGAAATCCTGCAACTACTTTTTCTTTGAGCTTGCCGACAGATTAGGCATAAATACCATGAACAAATACTGCCAGCTAA
This sequence comes from Bacillota bacterium, assembly GCA_030842085.1. Lineage (GTDB taxonomy): Bacteria > Bacillota > Clostridia > Oscillospirales > Acutalibacteraceae > Timburyella. The sequence continues at coordinate 16,933 of JAUUSE010000018.1, forward strand.
TGGGGCTGGGACTTCCTACGGGAATAGAGATTACCGAAAGCTCCGGCATGCTAGCCGGACCGTCTACCCGCAGCAGCTGGAACTACGGTGACACGATACAGGCGGCTATAGGCCAGTCGGACAACGTGTTTACCCCAATTCAGATGGCAGCGTATATATCTACAATAGTCAACGGTGGCACAAGGTACAGCGCGCATCTTGTTAAAGAGATAAAATCATACGATATGAAAGAAACCGTTAAAGATGATACGCCGACGGTGCTTAATGAAACGGGATTTAGAGACGACGTAATAGCTACTATTAAAAAGGGTATGCTGTCGGTTTCACTTGAGGGTACGGCACGGTCGATATTTAGCAACTATCCGATAGAGGTTGGCGCCAAGACGGGTACGGCTGAAATATCAAACGGTCTGGACCATGGCGTGTTTATTGCTTTTGCGCCATATGACGACCCGGAAATAGCCATAGCGGCGGTAATAGAAAACGGCGGACACGGTTCTTCCGTGGCGCCGCTGGTAAAGGAAATACTCGACCAATACTTCTTTGCTGAAAATGAGGTATATAACGACCAGCAGGTTAATACGCTGTTGCCGTAATAGCTGGATAGTGCTTTATTGATGCATTATTAATAATTTGGCATTGGGCTGCCGGTAATGTAAAAATGCCGGATATACTGGATATATGCGTATATGTTTGACGCTAGTCTGCAGCTGACAGAAAGAGAAAATAAATATCTTTGAGAGCTTAGAAAGCATGTTTATTTCTTTTACCATATATGCTGCTGTATTTTTATTTTACAAATGCTTAGTCAAAATAGCAAAAAGACAGTTATCGATTTGAACTGTTCGATAAAAGAAATTTTAAAATTATTTGAGCATAAATGCCGCCCAATTACCGCTATACTCGCTTAAATGATTATTCCAATATAATAGCTTGTTAATATATTCAAGTTTTCTTGCTTCAACTGTTTCTTTGCAGTTTTTTACTCCAAGCTTGTAAACAATGGAAGTAAGGTCATATATCGGATAACCAATTGCATGCTTAGCGGTATGAACAACTGCACAGGCTTGCCCCACGGCATGACAAGTCGTTATATCTTCCCTATTGCTTATTTCTTTTGCAAAAGCATGGCAATCCAGTATTTTGCGTTGTGCCAATGGCATCTTAATTTTTCCGGAGGCCCAATTACGAGCCGCTTCCAATGCCTCTCTCGGCCGCTTCTCATTTGGGTATTTTTCTTTTAGCTTTTTAATAGATTCTTCGGCGAAATCGAACGCCCATAGCGACATAACTCTATGGCTTTGATTTTGAAATAGGGAAATTAAATCCTGCAAATATTCCGAGTCCTTTGAAAATAGAACTTGCCTTTTCTTTTTGAGGTTGAGACTTACTTCATCCATCCAGTCCATTCTAATTTCCTCCGTAAATTCACTTAATTGGTTTAATGTTATCACACTATGGCGATGTCTGCAATTAGACTATTGATGAATTTAATGAGGCTTAAGCAGGGTAATATAGATTTGCAAAAAGAGGAGTGATTTATTTTCTTTACAGCAAAGGATTTATATGATAAACTAAATTATATATAGTATTATACTTCATCTGATTGTTGTAAGGGAGCTTTTAGGTGGGCAAACTAATATTGCTGACCTCCGGAAAGGGAGGGTCGGGCAAATCGTCAATAACTTGCGGATTGGGAGCCGCACTGTGTCGTCGGGGCAACAAAGTCCTTCTGGTCGACATGGATGAGGGGCTTAGGACGCTTGATTTAATGCTAGGTCTTGCATCACAGACGCTGTTCGATTTAAGCGACGTATATAATTTACGGTGCAGCTTGGCAGCGGCGGTGCAGCCGGCAGGTGAGAACGGCGCATACAGCAATCTTTATTTGCTTCCGGCGCCGCTAAAATCCGGTTATGTGCAGGGCAATGACAGATTAGCTCAATTAAAGCATCATATGGCGCAAGGTTACGATTATGTGCTTATCGACTCGCCGGCGGGACTTGACGCCGGCTTTATGTCGGCTGCAGCCGGTGTAAGGGACGCTGTGATTGTTGTAACTCCTGACCCGGTATGTGTGAGGATAGCCTCTACTGTGCGTGAAACGCTTTTAAAAGCCGGCGCTGAGAATATTAGAATGCTTATTAATAAGTTTTCACGGGACATGCTGTTAAGGCGAACGGTTTTCAATATTGATGAAGTGATTGACGAAACCGGCATACAGCTTATAGGTATTGTGCCGTATGACAAAAATGTTCAGCAAGCGGCATCGCTCGGGACGCCGCTTGAGGGATGTGCGGCGGCGCGGGCGTTTGACCGCATAGCGGCCAGACTTGACGGTGAGCATATTTCCATAAACGAAAGAGATTTATAAATATTTAATGATGCCGTAAGGCATGGAGGTGTATTATGAATATTGCATTAACAGCACACGATGCGAAAAAGGAACTGCTTGTACAATTCTGCATAGCATACTGCGGGATACTCAGCAGACATTCAATTTGTGCGACAGGCGCAACGGGTAAAATAGTATCAGAAGCCACAGGGCTGGATATTCAAAAATATTTAAGCGGGCCTCAAGGCGGCGACCAGCAGATAGCATCGCGCATAAGCTGTGATGAGATTGATATGCTTATATTTTTCTGTGATCCGAATAAAGGCGAAGTTAAGGATTTAGACATTTTACGTTTGTGCGACGTTCATAATATACCGTACGCCACAAATATAGCGACGGCGGAAATGTTGATACACGGACTTAGCCGAGGCGACCTTGACTGGAGGAATATTGCAAAGCCCTTATAATGCTATAGGGGATGAAATCGGCTTTGACTGCAAAGCTGTTGCAGCGCTTAGCCATAGGGGGACAGGATGTTTTAATGGCTGAAATAAACAGGGCGGTTCGGGGCACTATGGACGTTGTTCCGGCCGACAGCTATAAATGGCAGTATATAGAACGTGTAATAGCCGATACTGCAAAGCTTTACGGGTATTCTGAAATAAGAATACCTGTGTTTGAGTACACGGAGGTTTTCCGGCGCTCGGTAGGCGAGACTACAGACGTCGTGCAAAAGGAGATGTACACTTTTGACGACATGGGCGGCCGTTCGATAACACTGCGTCCGGAAGGAACTGCGGGGGTAGTTAGGGCGTTTTTGGAAAACGGTCTGCATAATGAACCGATGCCGCAGAAGCTGTATTATATATTATCCTGCTACAGGTATGAAAAGCCGCAGTCCGGCCGGCTCCGCGAGTTCCATCAGTTCGGCTGCGAATGCTTCGGCGCAGCTCTTCCGCGTGCCGATGCAGAGATTATAAAGCTTGTAAATGACGTCATAACGCGCCTTGGCGTTAAGGATTATGTAAGCCTTGAGCTTAATTCTATAGGCTGCAAAAAGTGCCGCACGGATTTTTTAGAAGCGCTGAAGAAGTATTATGAACCGTATAAATCGGAATTGTGCGAAACCTGCCTTGACAGACTTGAGCGCAATCCTATGAGGCTTCTCGACTGCAAATCTCCGGTGTGTTCGGCAATCGCGGCAGGCGCGCCGGATATCACCGACTATTTATGCGAGGAGTGCGCTGAGCACTTTGAGGGCGTTAAATCAGCACTGGACGCATATGGTATAGATTATAAAATAAATTCCAAAATAGTACGCGGGCTGGATTATTACAACCGCACTGTGTTTGAATTTGTAACGGACAAGCTGGGCGCTCAGGCGACGGTGTCAGGCGGCGGAAGATATGACGGACTTGTTGAACAGATGAACGGTCCCAGTATGCCGGCGCTCGGCTTCGGTATGGGACTGGAGCGCATGATAATGCTCATGGAAAATGTGGGCGCGCCGTTTCCGAAGCGCGACGTCTGCGATATATACATCGGCTCGGCCGGCAGCGGCGCCGAAGCCAAGGCTGCGCAGATAGCGGATTATCTCCACAGCAGCGGGATATATGCAGTGACGGACATTGTCGGGCGCAGCGTTAAAGCGCAGATGAAATACGCCGGACGCCTTGGCGCAAGATATACCGCTATAATCGGCGACAGTGAGCTTGAAAGCGGTTATGTAAATGTAAAGAATATGGAAAGCGGCGAGACGGTGCAGGTAAGTCTTGACGAGAAATCGGTGCTTGCTGCTATTAAGCAATAACAAAGCGGGGAGGTTAGGGGCCGCAGCAGCGGCCCGTTACATATGTCTGAGACAATTAAGGGAATGAAAAGGACGCATTACTGCGGTGAGATAACCGAGTCTGACATTGGCAAAGAGGTGACAGTATTCGGCTGGGTGCAGCGCCAGCGCGATTTGGGCCAGTTAATATTTATAGATTTGCGCGACCGCACCGGCATAGTGCAGCTCAGCTTTGACGACAGCACCGACAGAGATGTGTTTGACAAGGCATGGCATATGCGTTCTGAGTATGTTGCCGCCGCACGCGGCGTTGTTATGAAGCGCGCTTCGGTTAATACTGAAATTCCGACGGGCAGCGTTGAGATAAAGGTAAGCGAGCTGCGCCTTCTTGCTGCATCTGAGACTACGCCGTTTGAGATAGTAAGGGATTCTGACGTTAAGGAAGACTTGCGTCTTAAATACAGATATCTTGATTTGCGCCGGCCGGAGATGCAGGAGGCTATAATATTAAGAAGCAAGATAGTAAAATCAGTGCGCGATTATTTTGACGAAAACGGATTTATTGAGATAGAAACTCCAATACTTATAAAATCCACACCGGAGGGCGCGAGGGACTATTTGGTCCCGTCGCGCGTGCACAACGGAAGCTTTTTTGCATTGCCGCAGTCGCCGCAGCTTTATAAGCAGCTGCTTATGCTGTCCGGCTTTGACAGATATTATCAGGTGGCGCGGTGCTTCAGGGACGAAGACCTGCGCGCCGACCGCCAGCCGGAGTTTACCCAGGTGGATATAGAAATGTCATTTGTCGATGAAAACGACATCATGACGGTAAACGAGGGACTTGTAAAGCTGCTCATGAAGAAATACTGCGATGTGGATGTTAAGCTTCCGCTGCGCAGGATTACATATAAAGAGGCGATGGAAAAGTACGGCTCCGACAAGCCGGACACACGCTTCGAGCTGGAGCTTATAGATCTTGCAGATGCTTTAACAGGTTGCGGGTTTAAGGTGTTTTCCGCTGCTCTTGAGGCGGGGGGCAGCGTCAAGGCGATAAACGTAAAGGGCGCCGCAGGCGCACTCACCCGCAAGGAGATAGATAAGCTTACGGCGTGGGTTAAGGACTATGGCGCAAAAGGTGTTGCCTTTACACGCGTGACGGAAGAAGCGCGCTCTTCATCGTTTGAAAAATTCCTTACAGAGGAAGAAATGGGACGGATAAATGCCAAAACCGGCTGTGAGACGGGCGACGTTCTGCTTATTATAGCCGATGCTGATGCAAAAGTAGTCAGCGCCTCTCTCGGCGCGCTGAGGTGCGAGATAGCCCGCAAACTTGACCTCATACCGCAGGATACGTTCGATTTGCTTTGGGTGACGGAGTTCCCGCTGTTTGAATATGACAAAGAGACCGACTCATATTCCGCCATGCACCATCCATTCACGGCGCCAATGGAGGAAGATATTCCGCTGCTTGACAGCGATATCGGCAGCGTTCGTGCCCGTGCCTTTGACCTCGTTATAAATGGCAACGAGGCGGGCGGCGGCTCGGTGAGAATAAACGATACTGCACTTCAGGCAAAGATGTTTGAAAAGCTCGGTTTTACGGATGAGGATGCAAATGCCCGATTTGGATTTTTGATAGACGCTTTCAAATACGGTGCACCGCCGCACGGCGGTATGGCGTACGGCCTTGATAGGGTCGTTATGATAATGCTGGGCCGAGAATCAATAAGAGACGTTATAGCATTTCCAAAAGTAGCAAGCTCTGCAGAACTTATGAGCGGTGCTCCTGATGTGGTGGATAAGGAGCAGCTTGACGAGCTTGGCATAATGCTTAAGCAGGATTAGTAAACGGCTGTGTAGCGGCAATAAAATAAATTATATTAAAGTAAAAATGACTCCTGCAAATAAAGCAGGAGTCATTTTTACTTGTGGATTTAGGAAAATAAATTTAGCTATTATATTAGTTAAAACAGTTTTAATTTCTGCGTGATAATTAAAATAACGGGAAAATATCGCAAGATAAAACAAAAGGCATTAATTCAGCGTAAATGCGCTTATTAAATCCGAAAATACTTATTATAAAAAATCTTAAGCATCAGCTTCTAAATAAGCTTCAGAATATAGCCCTGATGGCGTTAGCAAAACGATATTATTGTATTCATCGTAGATATCGCTTATATAGTCAATAATATCATTTAGGAAAAGGTCGTTAGCTATATCTGCGTCAATATTAATATAGGCAAAAGCGGGATTTCCGGCAACAGAAGATAGAAATTGATTTAGAGATTCTTTAAATTCTGATATACTTATAGCAGAAATAGAGGAAATTGAGACTGCCAAATTGTTCTGTTGTGTACTTTCTGACGCTGTGCTATCGGATGCGCTTTCCGAAGATACATGCCTCTGCACACTGGAAGAACTTTGACCATTGTCTGAGGCGGCTGTGCCGTCCTGAACGAAATTTGTGCCGGAAGAAGCAGAACTGTCAGATTCTGAGATACATACTTTAGTATCACTTGATGTAAAAAAGCAGTCGGCTTCAAGCCCGCTTATAAAGTCTGAGCACGTTTCACCATTCCCAGATAATGGGAGAATTTTTATTCCGCTTTCAGTTAAAAGCCTATTATTTTCTTCATACAAATCGTCAATATAGTCAGCTTTAAAAACCGACCAGTCAACGCGCCCAATTCCGTCAACTGTCGAAATTATCTCATGTCCGCCCGGCTTGTTCTGGTAATACCAGCTTATTATAGGATGAGCCATTTCAAGCAGTATTGGGTTAACTGAAACACCGAGATTTAATGTAGCAAAATCAGGCGATTGAACTATTTTGCGATAGTTCATAGTGCTTTCAAGCGAAGATGTATTTATAAGGGTCAGAGACAAAAATGCTTTATCTTGCCCGCTAAATGAATTGTTAGGCACTTCCTGCACCATTTGCGTATTAAGCTTTGGAAGGGATGAAAGCATAGTAGAATTTGATAAGCTGTCGGCCGGTACAAGTATAAACCCCTCTGCAGACAGTGAGGAAATCAGCCCTTCATGTGAACTGCTGCCAAAATACAGTCCAAATGTGTCTATAGGGAATGTCTGCGATACTCGTGTTATAATGTTGCTAGCATCCTGCGTTAAATCCACACAAAAGGTTTTTGCGGCATAAAGATAATCTAAAAGACAGGTATCGGTATTTACAGTGGAAAAATAGCCAGGCGTGCACTTGTCGGCAAAATTTTCAAAAGCATAATTTACAGCGTCATCATAAGATGCCCACAGATTTCGGACATCTACTGTTTCTTTTCCCTTAAGCACGTCGGCATCAAGTTGCCTTATGGTTTCACCGTCAAGACAGATTCCATTTGAAACAGACGCCATTGTAAAGGCAGTATTAAATTCATAACCGCTGTCGTCGTATATTATAATTTTTTCTATCAAATCAGTATACTGAAGAAAGAGTTCATTATAACCTATACTTTTAAAAAATACTCCGTACTCAGAAGCGCAATACTGACGCCATGAATAATCGCTGTCGCCGTCCTCTAAAAAGATTGCGGCATCTTCTTCCCGTGCAACAAGTCCCTGCAGGCAGCGCAGCGCCGTTTTCATACCGTCGTCTAAATCACTAATATCCACCACATAAACAGTGACGGCTTGCTTTGCCTTATATATAAGCTGCTGAAGCGTCATATTACCAATGGTTTGAGGACCTCTTACATGTTTTTCCGTCGCGCCGGAGGATACAGATGATGAAGGCTGGCTTTGCAAAGGGCTATCCGTTCCAAGCTTACACCCACTTAAAGCCACCGAAACAGCCAATACAATGACTATAGCAGTCATAAGCCTGCGTATCATAGCGTTACCTCCAACTCGTCCAAATAAAATTACACACATAATAATATAATACAAAATTATATTGATTTCAACTTAATAATTTGTTAGGGACCGCCGTCATACAGCGTAAGCTTTTTACTTGACAATATTTTTAGCGCAATATATACTTTAATTTGCATAATAATTGTTTGTCAGTAGGCGTAAAGCCGTTTTCCGGCAGACTTAAATTGAAAGGACGAGTGTTATGAGCAAGATACCGTACAGATTTTATCTTGAAGAGAAGGATATGCCGGAGACATGGTATAATGTACGCGCCGATATGAAAGTAAAATGTGCTCCGCTTATAAATCCAGCGACAATGAAGCCGGTGGAGAAAAAGGACCTCACTCCCGTATTCTGCGACGAGCTGGTAGACCAGGAGCTTGATGAAACTAACCGATATATTGAAATACCAGAGCCGGTGCGTGAGTTTTATAAGATATACCGTCCATCTCCGCTTATACGCGCGTATAATCTTGAGAAAGCATTGAATACGCCGGCAAAAATCTATTATAAATTTGAGGGAAACAATACCTCCGGCAGCCATAAGCTCAATTCTGCCGCAGCACAGGCTTATTATGCCAAAAAAGAGGGAATGACGTCGCTTACGACAGAGACGGGAGCCGGACAGTGGGGCACAGCCTTGGCAATGGCCTGTGAATATTTCGGAATAGACCTCACTGTGTATATGGTTAAATCCAGTTTCGAGCAAAAACCGTACCGCAAGGCGGTAATGAACACGTTCGGCGCTGATATAATACCAAGTCCGAGCGATACTACAGAGGTTGGACGCGCCATACTGAAAAATCATCCCGGCACCTCCGGCAGCCTTGGCTGCGCCATATCAGAAGCGGTAGAAAAGGCGGTATCCACCAAAAACTGCCGTTATGTATTAGGCTCGGTGCTAAATCAGGTGCTGCTGCATCAGTCGGTTATAGGACTTGAATCCAAGACGGCAATGGAAAAGCTCGGCGAATATCCGGACATAGTAATAGGCTGCGCGGGCGGCGGCTCTAATTTGGGAGGGCTTATGTCGGCCTTTATGCAGGACAGGCTGCTCGGAAAGAAGCATCCGTATTTTATTGCTGTTGAGCCGGCATCGTGTCCGTCTCTTACCAGGGGCAAATTTGCATATGATTTCTGCGACACTGGCCACATTACTCCGCTTGCCAAAATGTACACATTAGGCAGCGATTTTATACCGTCGCCGAACCACGCTGGCGGACTTCGCTATCATGGAATGTCGCCGGTGCTTTCACAGCTGTATCACGACGGATATATAGATGAGGCTGTTTCAGTAAAGCAGACGGATGTATTTAAGGCGGCGACTTTCTTTGCGAAATATGAGACAATACTTCCCGCGCCGGAATCGTCGCACGCGATATATGCAGCGATAGAGGAAGCAAAGAAATGCAAGGAGTCGGGCGAGGCAAAAACGATACTTTTCGGCCTCACCGGCACAGGGTACTTTGATATGGCTGCTTATATATCATATCAGGAAGGCACAATGAACGATTATATTCCTACGGATGAAGATTTACAAAGAAGCTTTGATATGCTTCCCAAGGTAGACGCTTAAAACAGCTTTAATAAAAAACGCGGTTTCGGCCGCGTTTTTTTACTTTAGACGTATATAAAGATTACTTAGGCTTTAAAGCTTAAGTTCAGTTTATTTTTGAGTAAATATGTTATAATATTAATTGCCTATTAAGCTGTCGAATAAAGCATAGGGATATTAAATGTAGAAAACTAACAAATATTGTATCTAATTCAATGTTAGTTAACAAATAAAATACATTTACATATTAAAATAAAAACAAATGGTAATTTAACGTGACTAATAGCAGTTTAAATTATTTTTGAATGATGGGAGGGAATTATATGAGCTTTATAAAGTTTGACAAAGTAACAAAAGACTATCATAGCGGAGAGGTAACGATACGTGCGCTGAGCGATGCAAGCTTTGAGGTCGAAAAGGGAGAGATATGCGTAATCGTCGGAGAATCGGGTGCAGGAAAGACGACGCTGCTTAATATTTTAGGCGGCATGGATTCTCTTACGTCGGGCAGTGTAACGGTAGACGGAGTAGATATATCAAAGTTTAATAAGCGGCAGCTCACAGATTATCGGCGCTATGACATAGGCTTTGTATTTCAGTTTTATAATCTTATACCTAATCTTACAGCGATAGAAAATGTTGAAATAGCGGCTCAGCTCAGTAAGGATTCCCTTGATGCGGCGGCGGTGCTTGAGCAGGTAGGACTTAAGGACCGCACCGGAAATTTTCCGGCGCAGCTTTCCGGCGGTGAGCAGCAGCGCGTCGCCATTGCAAGGGCGCTTGCCAAGCGTCCTAAGCTGCTGCTGTGCGATGAGCCTACCGGCGCGCTGGACTATAAGACGGGCAAGTCTATTTTAAAACTTTTGCAGGATACAAGCAGAGCGAATAACATGACGGTGATTATAATAACGCACAACCATGCGCTTACCGCCATGGCGGATCGCGTTATAAGTGTAAAGAGCGGTGAAATTTCATCTATAGAAAAGAACGGCACAGCAACGCCTGTTGAAGAGATTGAGTGGTGATTGCTATATGAATAACTTTACTTTCAAAATGCTTATGCGCAGCATTCGCACGTCGGCGGGGCGATATTTTGCAATACTGGCGATAATAGCTTTGGGAGTAGGCTTTTTTTCAGGGCTTAAAAACGCACGTCCGGCTATGGAAAAAACGGCGGAAAAATACCTTAGCGAGCATAATTTATACGACTTTGAGCTTATATCGACATTAGGTTTTACTGATAGTGATGTTGAGGCATTTGCTTCTCTTGACGAAATTTTGTCAGCAGAGGGCGGCCACAGCACCGATGTATTGGCATATATGGAAAATTCCGATGAGCAGTCATATAAAGTGTACGGCCTGCCGGAAAAGATAAATACTGTAGAGCTTAAATCTGGCCGCATGCCGCAGTCGGAGTCGGAGTGTGTGGTTGACGCGGACTTATTTTCAGAGGAGGATATAGGAAAGACAATAATCTTTGACAAGTCAGAAGAAAATAGCGATTATAATTTAATCCGTACGGAATTTACTATAGCAGGATTAGTTCAGTCGCCGCTTTATATAAGCAATGACCGAGGCACATCTGCACTTGGCGACGGCACTACAGACGGATTTATATATGTAATGCCCGAAGTGTTTACTTCAGAAGTATATACCGAGCTGTGGCTGGACTCCGACATTGAGTATTCTTATTTAAGCAATGATTACGCCGATGCCGTAAATGCGGCAGAGGGGAGCGTTGTTGCCCTGCTTGAGGAGTTGGCAGAAAATCGCTATAACGATATGATAAAGGATATAGAAACTGCGTACGGCGCACAGGCGGCGGCTATGACGGACATGGTGCCGACACCTGAGACCTATGTCTTGACACAGGAAGAAAACGAGGGCATAGCCTTTTACAAAAACGATACTTCCATAGTTGACAGCGTGGCAAATGTGTTTCCGGTGTTTTTCCTGCTTATTGCCGCCCTTGTCTGCATGACGTCCATGACGCGAATGGTAAATGAGGACCGCACCCAGATAGGTACACTGAAAGCAATGGGGTATCGTGCTTCGACAATATGCATGAAATATATAGCATATTCCGGAAGCGCTACAATAATAGGCACGCTTATAGGATTTTTCTTAGGAACGTGGGGACTGCCGAAAATAATATGGATGGCATATGGCATACTTTATCACTTCGCGCCGCTTGAGTTTGAATTTCTTCCGTCGATGCTTATCGGTTGTTTGGCGGTATCCCTCGCCTGCACGGTGGGAGTAACTCTATTTTCATGCATCAGGGAGCTTATGGAAAAACCCGCGCAGCTGATACGCCCGAAAGCGCCGAAAAGCGGTAAGCGTATATTGCTGGAGCGTATAAAGCCGTTGTGGAACAGAATTTCTTTTTTGGGCAAGGTAACTATAAGAAACGCATTTAGATACAAAAAGCGCATGTTTATGATGCTGCTTGGAATAGGCGGCTGTACGGCACTGCTGGTGGCGGGATTTGGTCTGCGTGATTCTATTTCTCACGTTTTAGACGACCAGTATGAAAAAATACTGCACTATGACTTGTCGGTCACAATATCGGATAGCACTGATGATGCCAAGCAGAGGCTTGAGGATATATGGAAAGATTATGCAGATGCTTCCTGCTTTTTATATCAAACAACGGCTGATATTTCTAAGGCTGACAAAACAGAGAGTGTAACGGTAGTGTCGGCAAACGAGGGAACGCTGGACGGATTTGTCACGCTGAAAAGCGGAGACAATGAGATAAGCAGTCCAAAAGAAGGAGAAATTGTATTAAGCAGTAAGCTTGCTGGAAATCTAAACGCTGAAGTGGGAGATGCCATTTCAGTGACGGATGCGGATAAAAATACAATTAATTTAACGCTTATTGGCATATGCGACAACTATGTTGGACATTATGCCTATGTCTCGAATGAGTCATGGAGTAGCACACCGGCTGATAATACAGCTTATTTAGTGCTTAAAAGCACAGCGGATGAGGATGACTTGTCGGTAAAGCTGAGGCAAGATGAGGCGGTTGCCAGCGTAACAAGCAGTGCATCACAGCGCGATAAGGTGCAGTCGTCAATGTCGAGTATGAATTATATTGTACTGGTTATTATAATTTGTGCCGGCGCACTGGCGTTTATAGTGTTGTTTAATCTTACAAATATAAATCTGATAGAGCGCACGCGCGAGGTGGCGACGGTAAAGGTGCTTGGCTTCCATAAAAAGGAGCAGGCGGCATATATTCTAAGGGAAAACCTCTTTCTTTCTGGAATAGGCGGAGCGATAGGTCTGGCATTTGGAAAACTGTTGCATTGGTATGTTATGAGTCAGATAAATGTTGATATGGTATCTTTCGGAATGAGAATAACAGTATTAAGCTATATTCTTGCCTTTGTGCTCACAATTCTGTTTGCCTTTATAGTAAATTTCTTTATGCGATTTAAGCTTGACAGCATAGACATGGCAGAATCTCTTAAATCGGTGGAATAGAAAGGTGATTAATCTTTAGCAAAATTGAGCTTAGCTTGTTAAAATTACAGATTGCTGTTATAGTGTTTAGATTAAAACTTTTAAGCTAAAAATCCGTATGAGCTTTCATGCGGATTTTTTCTTTTGTATGCTTTGCTTGACCGCGAATATTATATTTTACTTTGCAGATAATAATAAGGAAAATATATTGGAGGAAAGTAAAAATGCAAATGACGAATCAAGAATACGGCAAGCTTGTAGAGAAAAAATCACCGCCGACAAAAAAGATAAAAAATTGCATATTTGCCTTTCTATTCGGAGGGGCGATATGCACATTAGGCCAGCTCCTTATGATGCTTTATACCATGGCGGGACTGAGCGAAACACAGGTAAAAATGGCGGTGCCGGTAACGCTTATATTTTTAGCGTGTGTTGCTACGGGATTTAAGGTTTTCGACTCGGTAGCTGTTATAGCGGGAGCGGGAACGCTGGTGCCGATAACAGGTTTTGCCAATGCTGTGCTCTCTCCGGCAATAGAGTTTAAGTCAGAAGGTCATGTAATGGGCATAGGCGCAAAGATGTTTAGCATTGCCGGGCCTGTAATAGTATTCGGGCTTACGGCAGGGGTCGTATATGGGCTTGTGCTAAGCATATTCAGGCTGTTTTAAAATTATTGCCGCAATCACGGCAAAAGCATAATTTTCTAAACAATATTGTCCATACTGCCATAAGCGTTAAATAGTATATGTTAAGCAGAAACGGTTCAGCGTGTTCAAAGTGAATTTTAGGCGTAGCAGCACCTTATTAAAAATAACAGAAAAGGATGATTTAAATGCCGCAAAGAGTCGGGCACACATTAATACTGCCATCTAAGCCGTCGGTTACAGGTTACGCGGCGGTTGTTGGAAAGAAAGAAGGAGAGGGCCCTTTAGCACAGTGGTTTGATAAAATAAATGAAGATACGACATTAGGCGAAGCATCCTGGGAAAAGGCGGAAAGTGCGCTTGTAAGGGATGCCCTCAGCTTTGCACTAGATAAATCGAATAATCCGCCGTCGAACATAGACTACCTGTTTGCGGGAGACCTTTTAAATCAATGTACGGGCACGTCGTTCGGCTTAAGGGACTACAACATACCGTATATAGGAGTATATGGGGCATGTTCGACAATGGCTTTGACGCTGGCTCAGGCGGCTATATATGTTGACGGCGGCGCAGCGCAAAAATGCGCGGCAGCGACCTCTTCGCACTTTTGCTCAGCCGAAAGGCAGTTCCGCCAGCCGTTGGAATACGGCGGGCAGCGCCCGCCGACGTCGCAGTGGACGGTGACGGGCGCCGGCGCCGCTATAGTTGAAAACACCGGACCAGGTCCGTTTATATCTTCTGTTACAATTGGCAAAATGGTGGATTACGGAATAAAGGATGCAAACAATATGGGCGCTGCAATGGCGCCGGCGGCAGCGGATACAATAAAAACTTATTTTGAAGATACAAATACCGCGCCAGAAAACTATGATTTAATTTTAACGGGAGACCTGGCAAGAATAGGTTCAGACCTGCTTTATGAGCTGCTGGACCGGGAAAATATTAATATTAGAGAGAAGCATAACGACTGCGGACTTATGATATTTGACCGCAAAAAGCAAAAAGTAAATGCCGGTGCGTCGGGATGCGGCTGTGCCGCAACGGTACTCTGCTCTTACGTCTTTGAGCAAATGCGACAGAGAAATCTTAAAAATATATTATTCTGCGCCACTGGTGCGCTTATGTCGACTACCACAAGCCAGCAGGGAGAATCTATACCGTCGGTTGCGCACCTTTTAAATATAACAATATAGGTAATTAGCGGGACAAAATGTAATGCCGGACCAATGCCTCGCGTCAAAAAATGCGTAATGAAGATTAACCTCCACAAGAAAAGGTTCTGCCATGCGGCAGAACCTTTTCTTGTGTCTGCTTTAGAGCGTTTACAGCGGCGGATAAAAAGCCTCGGCCGGCTGTTTTTGAATACTGCTAACCTGGTAAAAGCAGGACTGTTCCATTTGAAAACTTGAGAAGCTTTAAAAGAGCCGGAATTAATGGACTTTGCAGCTGACAAAGCGCCGGCGGCTGGTTTGCCGGCGATAGTGCAAGCGATGCCATGAATGCTTTCGGCGCCCCCTCCAAAGGACCGGCAGACACTCCCATTGTGGCCTGCGCAAAGCACTGGATTGCTTGGCTTCGATTAGATGCTAAAATATATGACATAGCCTTTAAATGCTTATATGATTGAACGTGTAGGATAATATATTCGCTGATAATGCAAAAGAAATAGATTGTCATTTAAAGGCGAAATAAAATTTTGTGCCGAAATTATACCAAATATGTAACAAGGATTTCATATTGCTGGAGGGACTTGAGATTTTTATTTTGGTTTGATAATGTATATATATAAAATATTAGCATAATATAGGGGACTGGGTAGCATGATTTCTCTGAAGAGCGGCACAGATATAAGAGGAATTGCATCAGAGGGAGTAGACGGCGAGCATATAAATTTGACCGATGATGTAATAAAGAAAATAACGGCGGCATTTGTAAAATGGCTGTCGAATTATACATCGAAGCCGGAAGACTCGCTGGTTGTTTCCATAGGGCATGATTCGCGCATATCTGCTGAACGCATAAAGGCGGCGGCAATATCGGCAATGGGCGGCATAGGTAAAATATATGATACCGGGCTTGCATCGACGCCGGCGATGTTTATGTCTGTTATAGACCTTGACTGCGACGGAGCTGTACAGATTACAGCGAGCCATCATCCGTTTAATAGAAACGGGCTGAAATTTTTCACTAAAAACGGCGGACTGAATGAGAAGGATATTGAAGACATACTGCGCTTGGCAGAAAAAATTGATGACGTATCTGATAAAAGCGGAAATATAGAAAAAATTGATTATATGTCCGACTATGCGGCGAGGCTTAGGAAGCTCATATGCGACGGGCTGGGCAAAAGCGAAGCGGACAAACCGCTGAGCGGAGTTAAAATTGCAGTGGATGCCTCTAACGGAGCCGGCGGATTTTATGCTGAAAAGGTGCTCCATAAATTAGGCGCAGATATAAGCGGAAGCAGATATCTTGAGCCGGACGGCATGTTTCCAAACCACGTGCCAAATCCTGAGGACGCCGCGGCGATGGAGTCGATTTCAGAAGCAGTGCTTAAAAGCGGCGCAGATTTTGGCGTAATTTTCGATACCGACGTCGATCGCGCAGCCTGTGTTGACAGCAAGGGCATGCCGATAAACCGCAATCGCCTTGTAGCGCTTGCAGCGGCCATAGCCTTAGAGCAGTGTCCCGGCGGTACAATAGTGACGGACAGCACCACCTCTGCAGGGCTAAAATTATTTATAGAGGATACGCTTAAGGGAAAGCATCACAGATATCGCCGCGGATACCGCAACGTAATAAACGAGGGTATAAAGCTAAACGAAAGCGGTGAAAACTGTCCGCTGGCTATTGAGACATCCGGCCACGCTGCTTTTAAAAACAATTATTTTTTAGATGACGGGGCATATCTTATAACGCTAATAATAGTAAAAATGATGCAGCTGCGCAGCGAGGGCAGGAGTCTTGATGACCTTATAGAAGCGCTGGAGGAGCCGGCGGAAGAGGCAGTATACAGATTTGACATCATTTACAGCGATTTTAGAAGCTATGGCCAAAAGGTAATATCACTGCTTATGGACTTTGCTGATAAGAATCCACGGTGCAGGATGGCTCAGGACAATTATGAAGGCGTAAGGGTATATTGCTCTGCTGACGAGAGAGACTGGTTTTTACTGAGGCTAAGCGTACATGACCCAGTATTATCGCTTAATATTGAAAGTGCGCATAAGGGCGGAGTGGCAAAAATAAAAAAGCTGTTAAAGCCGTTTTTCCTTAATTTCAGCGGCCTTAATATATCTTCGTTGTGCTGTGAAGCAGAATAGTACTGCAATATTTTGTTTGATTATTTTTTAACGAGTAACTGTAGAAATGATTATAAAAAGATAGGAGTAAATTAATTTGCTCCTATCTTTTTAATATTAAAAATAGTGGCTTTTCAGCAGAGATATAGGCTTGTAAAAAATAATCTGCCTATTAATATAGATAAACAGGTAAGCACATTATAGAGAACCTATAAAGTATTTGTATGCCGCGGAAAAAGTGTTTTAGAAATAAATAAGCCACGGGATAATTCCGTGGCTTATTTGTTCTTGAGATTTAATAAGATGTTTGTAATAGGAATAATTTCTACGTCAAATAGCAAAATGATAAAGGAGGGTATGAAGAAAAGTCTGTAAATAAGATTCTTCTATGATAAGACTGGG
>JAUUSE010000089.1:0-3669 GCA_030842085.1 Bacillota bacterium
GAAAGCCCTTGTTTATTGGGGATTTTCCTTGTATCAAAGACAGCGTTTACATAGATGAAGGCATTTCAGGTACGAACACCAAAAAGCGTAAAGAGTTTAACCGAATGATAGCTTGTGCAAAAAACGGCGACTTTGACTTGATTATTACGAAAGAGATTTCCCGTTTTGCGAGAAACACTCTCGACAGCATATATTACACCCGCGACCTCAAAAAGCACGGGGTCGGCGTTATCTTTATGAACGACAACATCAATACTTTAGACGGCGATGCGGAGCTTCGTCTTGCCATAATGTCTTCGATTGCACAAGAGGAAAGCCGAAAGACTTCCGAGCGTGTCAAATGGGGACAAAAACGCCAGATGGAGCAAGGCGTTGTGTTTGGACGCAGTATGCTCGGCTATGATGTAAAAGGCGGAAAAATGACCATCAATGAGGAAGGCGCAAAGATTGTACGCCTTATCTTTCATAAGTTTGTGAACGAAGGAAAAGGAACTCATGTTATCGCCCGTGAACTTCGGGAAGAAGGCATCGAGCCTATGCGTGTTAAAGAATGGCAGAATACCGTTATTCTCCGTGTTATCCGTAACGAAAAATACTGCGGTGATTTGGTGCAGAAAAAAACCTACACACCAGATTTTCTTTCTCACGAAAAGAAATACAATCGAGGTCAGGAGGAATTTGTGATTATCAAAGACCATCACGAGCCGATTGTATCCCGTGAGTTGTTTGAAGAAGCAAACCGCATTTTAGATGAGCGTTCCCTTTCACAAGAGGGCAAGGCGAAGCACAGCAATCGCTATCCGTTTTCAGGTAAAATCAAATGCGGACATTGCGGCGCAAGCTATGTAGCAAGATATAAAACCAGAAAAGACGGCAGCAGATATAAGGCGTGGCGGTGTCAGGAAGCGGCAAAGCACGGAAGCCCTCATACTGATAAAGCAGGAAATCTAATCGGTTGCACGGGCGCAAGTATACGCAATGAAGATGCGACACATATTATGTTCCTTGTAACAAAGGAATTAAAACTCAAGCAGACGAAAATCACAAAAAATCTTATTTCTATTATAGAGTCCATTATCGCTATGGATACGACAGGCGTAGATGTCGAGAAATTAAAAGCCCAGATTGCAGGTATTGAGGATAAGCGCACGAAACTGATTGACATTTATATGTCTGGGGATATAAGCAAAGATGAATTTTCTGCGGCACGGTCTAAGTGCGATGCTGAAATTGCCGAGCTGCAATCGGTTATCGACAGTATCGACAAGCAGCAGGCTATGATTAGACAGCAGCAGGAGCTTGTGCAGGAAATCAGCGATGCTATCAACGAAATTGTCGGCGGCGTGGAATACGAAGATGAATTTTACAAGCACATCTTAGATAAAATGGTTGTGAATGATAAAGACCACATTGATGTGTATTTGAATTTGCTTCCTTTGAAATGGAGCTATACGGTTGCAAAAGCGTCAAAAAAAGCGTTAGCCCCTGAAAGGAACATTTCAGGGGCTTCTCTACCTATGTCGGTAAGTAAGCCCTTAAGCTCTGCATACGGCATAGAAAATCGCTGCGAAAGATATCTCAGGCTGGCACCCAGTTCACCATCAGGTCCCCCTTATCGCAGATTATGACAATTTTAAAAGCAGCTCAAACCTATAAGTATATATGTCCAATATACAATATACACCGTCCGATGATTGTTTTCTCGTATATTATGTAAACTTATTTTCGGATTTATTGTTAAAGTTCACTTGTAGTTGCGAGGTATTAATCTTATAATGCTGCCTTTTTATTAATGCGTCGATATATTCCTAAAAAATATTACGTTTTGGAGTGAGCGCCACAGCAGCGCAGTAAATTTCACTAACTCCGGCATTCTTGAGTATTCGTGCGCACTCCATAAAAGTAGCGCCGGTTGTAGATATATCATCTATTAGTAAAATTGTTTTATAATTCTGACCATTCCCTCGGCACTTATAAAGCCCATTTACATTTTTAAATCTCTGCTCAAAGTCCAGACTATGCTGTTTAACACGCTGAGCCGTCTTTTCAAGCAAGCTGCCGTCAAACGGAAGATTTATATTATCGGCTACCGCTTTGCCAAGATACATCGCATGATCAAAAAACTTATCATCGTTATTATCAAGAGCCGGCACGCTTATAACCGCATCAAAATTTATTCCGGCATATTGCTCCTTAACAAGCTGCGATATACAACAGGCAAAATAATCGCCATATGAATGCTTTCCGTAATATTTAAACTTAAGTATATCGTCTCGCACTCTTCCCTCATAATAAAACGGCGCAACTACTCTGTCAAAAAGCATGTCCTTAAAGCAATGGCATTCGCCCTTTCCAAAACCGCATACGCTGCATACCGGCAATTCTATCTTTTTATAAAGGCTTTCGCACTTTTTGCAGATATACTTGTTATCGGCAATATCTCCGCAAAACAGGCAGCGCGGCGGAAATACAAAGGACAGCGCCTTATCTATTATTGCAGAAAGACTCATTCTCATCTTCCCCCTGCAGCATATATTTTAAAGAGGTATATCTCTTTATTTTGCGGTCGTTCTGCGCCATTTTTTCCGCGGCTGCCTCTGTGCCCACTAAAATTATCATGCTCTTTGCTCTTGTCACCGCCGTATAAAGCAAATTTCTGTAGCACAGCTGATAAGGAATATCTATAACCGGCATTATTACACAGTCAAATTCACTGCCCTGACTCTTATGTACCGTCACGGCATAGGCAAGCTCAAGGTTTTCGGCAGCGTCTTCAGAGTATATGGCCAGCCTGTCGTCAAATCTTACCAGTATGTTTCCGCTGCGCCGGTCTATCTCCTCAAGTATTCCGACGTCGCCGTTGAATACGCCGTGCCCCGGAGTCCCATCTTCCTTAGTCCATTCTATGTCATAGTCGTTGCGGGACTGCATAACCTTGTCCCCCGCGCGCAGAGTATACTGTCCCCGCCTAATCTCCGGTCCTCTGCCACCGACGTTGACAATACTCTGTAAAATATTGTTAAGATTAATCGTGCCGAGCTGTCGTTTTCTCGACGGGCAGAGCACCTGTATGTCGGTCTTTGGGTCAAAGCCGTATGCCGCCGGCAGCCGTTCGGTATAAAGCTCGGCAATAAGCCGCGCCGCTGATACGGGGCTACGCTGCCGCATGAAAAAGAAGTCGGAATCCTTTCGCTCCAGTATCATAGGCTCGCCGTTTATTATCGCGTGCGCGTTTGTAACAATGAGGCTCTGCATCGCCTGCCTGAATACTCTGTTAAGGCGTACAACCGGCACTGTCTCCGAATCTATTATATCATGCAGGACATTGCCGGCGCCTACCGACGGGAGCTGGTCGGCATCCCCCACCATAATAAGCCGGCAGCCCAGTGGGAGCGCGTCAAGCAGAGAGCAAAACAGCTGCGCGTCTATCATTGACATCTCATCAATAATTATAGCGTCGCATTCGAGCGGATTTCGGTAATTTCTGCGAAACACCGGCATGTCTCCCTGCTGAAATTCCACTTCCAGCATACGATGTATCGTTTTAGCCTCTCTGCCGGTAATCTCCGTCATGCGCTTTGCTGCACGGCCGGTCGGCGCCGCCAGCAGCGTCTTAATTCCCAGCTCTTCAAATATTGATATTATGGCGTTTAAAGTGGTCGTCTTGCC
>JAUUSE010000090.1:0-3528 GCA_030842085.1 Bacillota bacterium
AGTGGAAATTTTGGTATATATAACGGGCGATATGCACGGTGATGAATCACGTTGGCTGGACCGCAAAATAAGAAAGCTTAAATCGGGTGACACGCTTATTATATGCGGTGATTTCGGATTTATATGGGACGGCAGCAAAAGCGAAAGAAAGCTTTTAGAGTATTTAGGCAGCAGAAAATATAATATTTGCTTTATTGACGGCACGCACGAAAATTACGATTTGCTGTATTCATACCGGCAGACGGTCTGGAAAGGCGGGAGAGTACACCGCATATCCGGCAACTTGTTTCATATGAACCGCGGCCAGATATTTAATATAGAGGGCATAAAGATATTTACCTTTGGCGGCGGCGAGAGTCAGGACCGCGAGATGCGCAACGAGCATGTGACATGGTGGCGGCAGGAGCTGCCTACTCCGGATGAAATGGCAGAGGGAGCGGAGAATATTGACGAAAACGACTGCAAGGTGGACATTATAGTAACGCACGAGCCGCCTTCTTTAGTCAAGAGCTCTATTTTGCTGCGCTCTGGTAAAATAGACAAGGTAAATAAGCTTAACGGCTATTTTGAAGAGTTAAACCGTGCCTGCGAGTTTAAGCACTGGTTTTTCGGCAGCGTGCATGAGGACAGAATAATAACTCCTCAGCACACGGCGGTATTCAGGGATGTTATTCCAATTAAGCCGGATGTTTTCGGCATAAAGCCGGATTTAGGAGAATGATGCGTTAAATTTATATATGGCTTCGGAATATAAATCGCAGTTTGCAGTAAGTACGGATATTATGCTGTTAAATTTTTATCTATGAATAAAAAATACAAATAGCGCGTCTGGCACATTGGGGCCGCAGACGATTTACAGAGACAATCAACAGGTAATTTTTTGCTGAATATGCATGCCGGCGGCTGACATCTCTCCAGCATTTAAAAATTCCTGCAATTTTCGCTGGCTTTTCTGATTTGATAAAAACGTCACAGAGAATAAAAACATGAATATGCCGCGGCGGCGGTTTATGATAGGGGAGGGCAAATGAGGCTTATACATACTTCCGACTGGCATTTGGGCAGAATACTGTATAAAAAATCGCTGCTTGAAGACCAGCGCTTCTTTATATATGACTTTTTTCTTCCGGCTTTGGACGAGCTTTCTCCCGACGCTGTAATGATATCCGGCGACATATTCGACCGGCAGATTGCGCCTACGGAGGCTATTGCGCTGTTTGACGGATTTATATCCGAGCTTTGCGTAAAACGCGGAATAAAGCTGTTTATAATTACAGGAAATCACGACGGCGCCGACCGTTTTGCATTAGCGCCAGAGCTTTTAAGCAAATCCGGGCTGTATATATCGTCGCGGTTGGATGTAAATTCTCCGCCGGTAAGGCTTGAGCGTGGGAATGAGCGGGCGGATATTTATATGCTGCCATACTTTGACCCTGCCCGTGCCCGGGCCGCGCTTGAAACGGCGGGCTATGATGCCGAGAAGATAACAACCTTTTCCGACGCCTACAGCGCGGTGCTGGACATAAAATGCAGAGATATGGATAAAAGTGCGGTAAATATACTTATGGCGCATTGCTTTGCGTCCGGCGCGTCAAAAAGCGACAGCGAGAGCGTAATGTATTTAGGCAATGCCGGCGAGGTGCCGCCGTCGCTTTTCGACAGGTTTGACTATGCCGCGCTGGGACATCTTCACGGCCCGCAAAGAAGCGGGGAAAAGGGATGCTATTCCGGCTCGCCGCTGAAATACTCATTTGACGAGGAAAAGCAAAGAAAAGCCATATTTGTGCTGGACATAAAGAATAACAAAATAGACGTCAGCGAGTATCGGGTAAAGCCGCTGCACGATATGCGCACCGTAACCGGCGGTATAGAGGAAATAGAGTCGGCGGCAAAGCTCGATGCCTCACCGGAAGATTATATATATGCAAAAATTGAGGGCGCGCCGGTTTACGAGCCTATGCTGCGGCTTAGAAAGGTATATCCGAATATATTAGATTTAAAAAACGGAAATCTTACTGCCATAGGCGGCAATGCGGAGCGCGACGAGCTGCGCGAGAAGCTAATGCATTCTAATAGCAGCGGCCTTTCGCTGATGACTGAGTTTTTCCGGCAGATGTGCGGATATGAGCCGGACGAACAGGATATGTCTCTGCTTAAGGAGCTATTGAGCAGTGCAGATGAGGATAAGGCATAGATTTATAAAAAAGGCAGGGCACTGCGGCGTATTTAGCGCCGCTTGAGCGGAAATCCGACAGCATGTAATTTTAGCGCCGGTACGGTTCGCAGCTAAAATATGAGATTGAGGTTTATGCTTATAAATACGGCGGAGGAATAAAATGAGGCCAATAAAGGTTACGATGCAGGCTTTCGGGCCATATATAAATAAAACCGTCTGCGACTTTACTCTGCTTAGCGACAACAGCCTGTTTTTGATAACGGGTTCAACAGGCTCGGGCAAAACGACAATACTTGACGCGATGTCGTTTGCCCTTTATGGGTATGCTACGGGCCTTATGCGCACATTTAAGGATATGCGCAATACTGCGGCTCCGGAAAATCTTGATACATATACCGAGTTTATATTTGATTTAGCCGGCAAGACATATAAATTTATCCGCAGCGTAGAAATTCGTAAAAAGCGAAGCGGAGAGCGGGAGGAAAAGGAAGACGCCGAGTGCTATGTTAAAAGCGGCGACGAGTGGGAGCTTATAGATACAGGCAATAAAAAAGTGTCGCAGAGAGCGGCGGAGCTGCTCGGGTTTACGCACAGTCAGTTTTCGCAAGTGATAGTGCTGCCGCAGGGTGAATTTCGAAAGCTGCTGCTTGCTTCTTCAAAAGAAAAGGCGGATATACTCCAGACGCTGTTTGCCACCGGACGCTGGCAGCTTATAATCGATGCCGCGGTGCAGAAAAGCCGCGATCTTAAGGCGGAGTATGACGAGCTGTCGGGCAGATTTTCAGCGCTACTTGACAGTGCCGGCGCATCGTCGGAGGAGGAGCTTAATGAGCTGTCGGCATCGGCGAAAGAGAAGCTTTCACTCCTTTTGTCCGAGGCCGAGCGCTGCAGTGCTGAGGCGGAGCAGGCACGGATTAAATATGAGCAGGCAAAGAACACAGCAGATAAATTTGAGCTGCTTAAATCCCTTGATGAACAGCTGTTAAAGCTTGAAAAGCAATCTGAGGAAATAGATAATTTGCGTGAGAAGCTAAAGCTTTATGATAAAATGTTGGCGGTGCGCCCCTTTTTAGTTGCATATAAAGCCGCTGATGATACTGTAAAAAGCACACATCAAAGGCTTTATGAGTCACGTCAAAGAGCGGATACAGCTAAAAAAGCATATGAAACAAACGCCGAGCAGGCAAAATCCCTCGACGAAATGAAAGAGCAAAGCAAAGCACTGGATTTGGAGATTGAGCGTCTGAAATCATTGCTTCCCGCCGCCGCTGAGTATAATAATACGCTTAAGAGTGCGGAAACGGAAAATAAGGCATTAACCTTGCTTAATGCCCACAAAGCGAAGCTTAATG
>JAUUSE010000019.1:0-32148 GCA_030842085.1 Bacillota bacterium
CATGATTTTGCCTTTTTGTATATTCACGGACCTGTCTTATTTAGATTGCTATCGACAATACTATGTAAAGCATCATGTGACAAATAAAGAATCGGCATTTACGGGAGGCAAAACAGCCGGCAGGTGAAAATTACTCTTGTGTAAGTAATTCATCATCTGCCGGCTGTCTTTTATTATTGCTTAAGCTGACAAAGCCCGTGATAAAATCAGCGGTAGGTAAAAATTATCGGAAAACTATTTTGCAATATCGCTTTTTACAATAGCTGCAGCTTAGTAAAAATAAATCACTGCATAAATCGCCCGAATTTTGGCTTTGCAGTACCTATATTATAAAATTAAAGGCAGGCGGTTAAAATGGAGTGCGCATCCATAGTGATATTGCAGCCCTTATCGCCCACTTGAATCTCAAATGCCTTTTCTTTGTCAGTGGTATTAAGTATAACGGCAACTATACTTCCGTCGGGATTTTCAAAAGCCGTGCTTTCCAAGCCTTTGTCAAAGGTAGAAACTAAAATTCTGCGTGCGCCTTTCTGAATAAACCTGCTGAAATGGCCAATATAGCAATATGAGAGCTTTTCAATTACAGTGTCGCTGTCAACATCGCACATTATCGGAGCGTCGCAGAAATTTTTAACATGATTCGGCCCGCCCTGCGTATCAAGTATTAAGTTCCAGTCAATAAAGCCGTTCATTCCGGCTTTCAGATTACCGATAATATCATGCGCGTATCTTTCAGCGTTTTCAATCGGCTCTTTCATGCCGAGCGAGTACTCTACGCAGCCCTCGGTGAAAATAAGCTCCTTATCGGGGTATTTTTCGCTCGCGTACTGAACCGATTCAAAGTGGTCGCCGGTGTACCAGTGAAATCCTATGCCGGAAGTAGCATCATATGCGCCGGGAATTGAAAAAGTTTTTGCAGCACGCTCTACTATTCTGTCCTTATTGTGGTCCCAGATTATTATTTTTATATCGCTAAAGCCTGCGGCGTCGAGCTCCTTACGCAGATAATTAACGGCAAAATCGCCCTCTTCTTCTGCCGTGTAATAGCAGGAATCCCAAAGGCTGTGCGTGGCCTCCGGCTCGTTTTGCACGCTGACACGGGTGATATTTATGCCCTCGGCCTTATAAGCGGCGACATATTTTACCATGAGTTTTGCCCACGCGCCGTAATATTCCTTAAGCAGGCTGCCCTTGTTCATGTCGCCGGTGTCTTTCATAAATGCCGGCGGGCTCCACGGCGAGGCCATAAACTCTATTTCAGAGTTCTTTTCAAGCGCCGCCTTTACAAAGGGAATTATATATTTGCGGTCGCCGTCTATTGAGAAAGTTTTCAGCTCGCTGTCGCCCGGCTCTACATACGCGCGGTTGCCGAGAGAGAAGTCGCAGCTCTGGATATGGCAGCGGCAGAAATTGTACTTGTTTCCGCTGTCGCCAAAATACAGATCGATTATTTTGTCCTGCTGTTCTTTGCTCATGCGGCTCCAAACATAAGCAGAGGATTCGGTAAAAGCGCCGCCGAATCCGAATATCTCCTGCTTTTTTATGTCGGGATAGAGTTTTACGACCCGCATGTTGTTTGTGTGCTTCTCAAGTTCAGCCGTCTTCTCAGCAAACCTTGAGCTTTCATTTGACACATAATACTTCATTGTTATGCCTCCAATAATATTATTTTAACTGTTTACAGAATTAAAGATGAATATCAGCACATAAAAGCATATGCGCTCTATGACTGCTTAAACTGTGTGGCGTAGTATTTTGCATATTCTCCATTTAACTTCATGAGCTCTTCATGGCTGCCGCGCTCTTTAATGCCGTCCTCGTCTATTACTATAATCTCGTCGGCATTTTTTATGGTAGAAAGCCGGTGGGCTATCACTAAGGCCGTGCGGCCCTTTGCAAGCTCGTCAAACGACTGCTGTATTTTAAATTCCGTCACTGTATCCAGCGCAGAGGTTGCTTCGTCCAGAATGAGTATTTTCGGATTTTTCAGAAAAATCCTGGCTATGCTTATACGCTGCTTCTGCCCGCCCGAAAGGCGCGCACCGCGCTCGCCGACGTCGGTATCGTAGCCGTCCGGCATTTCCATTATCATTTCATGGATTTCAGCGCGCTTCGCCGCTTCTACAATTTCATCGTCGGTGGCGTCTATGCGGCCGTAGCGTATGTTCTCGCGTATTGTGCCGGCAAAAAGGAATACATCCTGCGAAACTATGCCGATGTTTGAGCGCAGGCTTTGCAGCTTAATTTTGCGGATGTCCGTGCCGTCGATTGTTATTGTGCCATGTGATATATCGTAAAATCTCGGCAGCAGATGACATAGAGTGGTTTTTCCGCCGCCGGACGGGCCAATCACCGCCAGCTTCCGCCCTGCGGGAATATCGAGGTTTATATGCCTTAATACCTTGGTCTTGTCATCATAAGAGAATGAAACATCGTCAAATTTAATGTCGCCTTTTACATTGTTAAGCTCAACGGCGTCGGGCGCGTCGACAATATCCGGGTCTTCGCGCATGAGGGCGACAAATCTGTCAAAGCCCGCCATTCCGGAGGTAAACTGCTCGACAAACTGAGCCAGCTTTCGTATAGGCTGCAAAAATGTAGATATATAAAGCGTGAAAGTCATGAGGTCTATGTAATCTAATCCATCGCTGCCAAGCATGATTATAAGGCCGCCGACGGCTATTACAGCGACGTTGAACATGTTTGTAAAAAACTCCATGCCGCTGTGGAATATGCCCATCGACTTATAATATTCAGATTTTGAGGACTTAAAGCGCTCGTTGTTATCGCCGAATTTTTTTATTTCATAAGACTCATTGGCAAACGCCTTGGCTACCCGCGCGCCGGATATGCTGGATTCTATGCTCGCATTTATGCCGGCAGTGCGTTCCTTAAGGCGTTTGGAGGCGCGCATCATTCTCCGCCGCTGCATGAGGGTAAACAGCACGCAGACAGGTACAAGTATTATAAGCACTAAAGCAAGCTTCCAGTTTATCGTCAGCATGACTATAAATGCGCCTATTATTGTTACAAGCGAAATAAACAAATCCTCTGGTCCATGATGCGCCAGCTCGGTTATATCGAATAAATCGTTTGTCACCCTCGACATAAGATGACCCGTACGGTTTTTATCGTAAAATTTAAAGGAAAGCCGCTGCATATGCCCAAACAGGTCGCGGCGCATGTCGGCTTCTATATATACGCCGAGTGTATGACCCCAATATGTAACAATATAATACGCGGCGGCGCGGATGAAATATGCCGCAACCAGTATTGCCATAAGCGAAAAAAAGGCGCCGTATTTATAATTTGGCAGCAGAGAATTCATTGAATATCTCGTTATTATAGGGAAAATAAGGTCAACGGCCGATATAAAAAGAGCACAAGCCATATCAAGTATAAACAGCTTTATATGCGGACGGTAATATCCCGCAAATAAACGCATTTTGCCATATTTTTTAAACCTCTCGTTATCCAAAAATTAACACTCCAATTATTTTCTAAGGCTAAAAGAACAATTTTTTATATTATATTAATTGCGGCTCCGTATTGCAATAAAAAATAATTATAATTAATTCATATTTTTTTGTTTTTTAACCACCCTCTTAATAATATTTATGTTTGATGTAGTATTTTGGGTGCAGTTAGTTATTATCAATCCGATATTGCTCCCTATATGCTCATCTGCAGTTTTCCTGCACGCTTTTGCTATGAAAAAAACTGACGGAAAGAACAGCTAAATATTCAGCTTTTGAACTGTGAAAAGCCTACATGATTACAGAGTTTTCGGAGAGACAAAACTGACAGCTCACCGGAGAATTTTTAATTTAGTGAAAATATATATCAATAAGTTTTCTGAAATATATAACTAATATAAGCCATTATAAAGCAGGTAACCCCATAGGCGGTGAAGACGCCAATGGGGTTTAAGTGGATGAATGGGACACCTCACAAAGCAGTAAATTACTGCACCCAGCTATAATATTATACTATCTTGTACTTTTGCAAACAAGTATTTCCGTTTATGGGAAATACTTGTGTTTTGTTTAATTCTAAATTGATAGATTGTTATAAATAATAGTTTTTTCTATATTAAGATAATCAGGACTTATGATTTAATTTTTCTGAGCTTCAAATAAAGCAAAAATTTTATTTTTATTTTAAGTTTTATAAAGCTATCAATTTATTCGGAAATATAATACACTTGAGCAATTAATAAAATGCAAACTTTTTTAATAAATAAAAAATAAAATACCCCGGTAAAACCGGGGTATAAAAATTTTAACAGTAATTATAAAAAGATAAAAATCAAAGCCAATACTTATAGAAGTATTATTTTACTGCACAGGAACAACTGCAAAGAATATCAGGTCTTCCTCGCTGTCGTTTATAAGGCTGTGCGAATGTCCCTTAGGGCAATAGTGGCATATCCCGGCTTTAACATTCCCATACTTACCGTCATACAGCACCTTGCCTTTCCCCTCAAGAACATAAATTATTTCGCTGCCGGCCTCATGGGTATGAAGCCCGATAGAAGCGCCGGGAACAAGTTTTGCGCGCATTATCTTATTCAGTCCGTCGGTATGCATATGAGCCCTTAACTCTTTATTTCCGCCGTAAAATTCCGTTAAAACCGTTTCTTCCATATCTGTAAAATTAATAATCATGCTGTTTCCCCTTTTCATAATAATCATTTATAATTTAATACCTTTTGTAATTTTTTGTCAAGCGGAAGCTGATAAAAACTATGCGGCATAGATATGGAGCTTTGGACAAGCTATATAACATTCAAAAGCATATCGTAGCTGGAGAATCTATATCAAGCAAATGTTAAAAAAGTGTTACGTTTTAGCTTTAGGTTGATTTAATTGGGCCAATAATGTAAAATAGTACTAAATATTGGACAGATAAATGCTGCTGCAAGTGCTAAACGCCAAATAGAGTATACGCTTTGCGATAGGACATTGCACATCAGCTATATATTTTATGCTGTCGGCGCCAATGGTTGATTATATCAGTGTGCATTCGGCAGCGGAATTTGATTTTTATCAGCCTATTTAAAATGGGCGGACAGGAGAGGACGGCATGCTTGATTTTTTATCCGGATTTTATCTTGACATAGTGCGATGGATTTTGCCGGTACTGTGTGTGCTTATTATATTTTTCCTGCGCATAAGCCTTGTGCCAAAGCGTCAGCGTCCGCGTCTGCTGGCAATACTTGATATAAAGGGACTTGCCCGCATTCCGATTGAGCAATATGAAACGACTATCGGGCGCAGCCGCACCTGCGACATAGTGCTTCCGCTTTATGTAATATCGCGTCAGCACGCCGTGCTGACTATGAAAGACATAGGCGTGTTTACCATATCGGATACCGGCTCTCAGGCGGGCGTAAAGGTAAACGGCGAGGTTAAAAAGAGCGGTGCTACCGTCGTGTTCGGCGATGAAATTTCACTCGCCGGCGTTGAGATGAAGCTTATTTATCCGACAAAGGCTGATGCCGAAGCGCTTAAAAAGGAAAAGAAATATAGAAAATATAAAAAGGACGAAAAGCGTTTTATTCCGCTGACAATTTTGCTTATAAATTTAGTTCAGCTATTGGGACTTGTAGAGCTGCTGTTAGTTACCGAAAGCAGTTATATACCGCTTTTTTCCGGCATAATGCTGTTTATGGCGGCGCTGATGTGGATTTATAAGCTGGTAAGCCCAAAATTTGGAGTAGAGAATCCATCTGCCGAGATAACAGCCTTTTTTATGACGAGTATTGGCTTTTTAATAGTAGGTGGCGCAGCTCCTGAGAGCTTGCTTAAGCTGTTTATTACTTTCCTTATGGGCTTTACGATATTCATTGTGCTGACCTGCATAATGCGAAATTTGGACCTTGTAATGAAGCTGCGCATGTATGCCGGCATAGCGGCGCTTTTGCTGCTGGCCATCAACGTCATATTCGGTACCGAAATAAACGGGGCAAAAAACTGGATTGATTTAAAATTCATTACCGTGCAGCCGTCAGAGCTTGTAAAAATACTGTTTATATTCTCCAGCGCCGCTACTCTTCAGTGGCTGCTTACTACGAAGAATTTGGCTATACTTATAGCCTTTTCAATAACAATAGTCGGTACATTGTTTTATCTTGGCGATTTTGGTACTGCGCTCATATTCTTTATGACGTTTATACTTATAGCTTTCATGTCCACCGGCGACGTCAAGGCCATTGTCAGCATATGCGCAATTGCGGGGCTGGGCACGGGATTTATTGTAATATTCAAATCGCATGTAATAAACCGATTTGTAGCGTGGCGGCATGTGTGGGACGCCGCACATCTCAACGGTCTTGGATATCAGATGACACGCACTCTTATAGCCATAACCGACGGCGGCCTGCTCGGCGTAGGTATTGGCAACGGCTTTTTAAGAAATGTATTTGCTTCAGACACCGACCTTATTTTCGGCCTGCTGTGCGAAGAGCTGGGAATAATTATCGGGCTGTGCATAGCAGCCTGCTATATACTCCTTTTGTGGGGAGCTATAAGGGCGTCTAAAAACGCGCGTTCGTCATATTATTCAATTGCGGCATGCGCGACCGCCGGTCTTCTCATATTTCAGGCGGCGCTGAATATTTTCGGCTCAACCGATGTGCTGCCGCTTACCGGCGTAACATTGCCGTTTGTCAGCAACGGCGGTTCGAGCATGATGTCATGCTGGGGAATTTTGGCGTTTATTACCGCAGTGCTCAACAATCGCTCTATTAAAGATTTTAAAAATAAAGAATCAAGGCTTGCAGCGGTAAAATAAGTTATGAGCACAAATCTTCAGCGTTTTAATATACAAGATACAGCATAATTGCGCATATCTTATTGATTTGCGCCGATTAATAATCAGAGGATAAAAATATGAAACGTATAGGACTGCGCGCGAAAATACTTTTTTCATTAATAGCATTATTTTTAGTGGGATTTATCGTCCTTGGTCAGGATTACATCCGGCACAACGGCGAATGGGTGCTGCATCCCGCCAATATGGCGATATATGACAAGGGCAAGCTCGTTGTAACGGCGGATATCATGGATGAGACGGGCGAAGTTTTAGTATCCATGAACGGCGGTGAGACAAAATATAACGACGATAAGCTGATAAGAGAGTCAACGCTGCACGCAGTAGGTGAGCCGACCTCGACGATACCGGGAATTATGTATTATTTTAAAGATCAGCTGATAGGCTACGACATGATAAACGGCATATACGGCAGGGGTAATGATATAACGCTTACCCTTAACGCCGAGCTGTGTTCCATCGCGCTGGATGCCATGGGTAATTACAAAGGCACCGTTGGCGTATACAACTACAAAACCGGCGAAATTATATGCATGGTCAGCACACCGACGTATGATATAAACAACCCGCCGGACATTGCCGGCGATACCACCGGCAAATATGAGGGCGTTTACATGAACCGTCTTACGGGCGGACTTTATGTTCCTGGCTCTGTTTACAAGGTGATAACGGCATATGCCGCCATTGAAAATATAAGCGACATATATGAGCGCGAGTTTGAATGCAATGGCAGCGTGGTTATAAACGGCGAAAAAATCAATTGTACCGAAAAGCACGGCACAATTGATTTTAAGACGGCGCTTGCGCATTCCTGCAATGTTGCCTTTGCTGAGCTTGCAGTAGAACTTGGCCCTGAGATAATGACTGAATATTCTAAAAAGGCCGGCGTAGGTGAAAGATATAATATAAACGGGCTAAAGACGGCAGCATCTATTTACGACGTATCAAATGCCGACGACAATGCGCTCGCATGGTCTGGCATAGGTCAGTATACCGATATGGTAAATCCATGCCAGTATATGGTATTTATGGGCGCTGTGGCGAACTCCGGCAAGGCGGTTACACCGCATATTGTAAGCTCTGTTAAAAGCGAGTCGGGCATAAGCCAAATTATACCCAACGGCAGCAAGACTATTAATATGATTGATGCCGACACAGCGGACGAATTAAAATCGCTTATGCGCAACAACGTTACGAGCTATTATGGTGAATCTAATTATGCCGGCCTTAATCTCTGCGCTAAAACCGGCACGGCAGAGATGGAAGGAGAGAAGCCGCACTCATGGTTTGCCGGATTTATGGATGATGAAGAATATCCGTATGCGTTTGTCGTAGTGGTAGAAAACGCCGGCTTCGGCAGGGAATATGCCGCTCCGATTGCAAAAACCGTGCTTAACGCGCTCAAGGGTCTGGACGGATAACGGACTGTCTTAGTTTTTGCTGTGTTTTTATTTTGATGCATATGCGCGAAGCGGACTGCATGTTTGTGTTGTTAAACCTATAATTAAGAGGTGTTCACTATTTAAGATAAAACGCCTTTGATGTCAGTACTGCTTATTGCAGACTAGAAAATATATTATGATATTAAATATAATGCAGTTATGCATATAAATTCAGGAGGATGTAAAATTGGATGTTATACAGTATTTAATGCATAGGGATTTCGTATCAGCGGCTATAGCCCTGCTCTCAGGTATGTTTGTTTTGCTTATCACGCTGCCCATTCACGAGTTTGCGCATGCCTTTGCCGCATATAAGTTAGGAGACCCAACGGCAAAATATAACGGCAGATTAACTCTAAATCCGTTTAAGCATTTGGATTTTATAGGTTCAATGCTGCTTTTATTTTTTGGATTTGGTTGGGCGAAGCCGGTACCAGTGAATCAGCGCAACTTTAAGAATCCTAAAGGAGACATGGCAATTACCGCGCTTGCAGGACCCGTGTCAAATCTTATTCTCGCATTTATAATACTGCTAATAGTGCATGTTATAAACATCTTTTATTTTAATTATTATATATTTTTCTTTCTATTAAATGCCGCTATGATAAATATATATTTAGCTGTTTTCAATCTTGTGCCGGTGCCGCCGCTGGACGGCTCACGTTTGCTTTTTGCAATCCTGCCGGACAGGTACTATTACAAGCTGCAGCAGTATGAGCAGATATTATCCATTGTTATTTTGGTTTTAATAATCACCGGCGTGTTAAGTCGTCCGCTTTCATTCGTTTCCGGCTATATTTACGACGGCTTTAATTCATTGCTTTCACTCATCTTTTCACCTTTTACGCGCGGCGCGTCGGTGCTGCTATAATAGTCGAAAGGCGAGAGTATGGAAAAGCTTAATTTTAAAACAGAGGTTTTTGAGGGCCCGCTTGACCTTTTGCTGCATCTTATATCTCAAAAAAAGGTGAATATATTCGATGTATCGGTAATAGAGCTGATTGACCAGTACATTCGGTGCATGAACGATATGCAGGAAAACGACCTTGATATTTCCAGCGAATTTTTAGAAATGGCAGCGCGGCTTATATATATAAAGACGGTTTCGCTGCTGCCTAAGCATGAGGACGCTGAAAATCTGCAAAACGAGCTGTTGGGCGAGCTCATTGAATATAAGGTTTGCAAGGAGATGGCGGCAGAGCTAAGCCAAATGGCAAACGGTTTTGATTATATTATACGTCCGCAGGAGAATATAAAGGCGGATGAGGAATATAAGAGAAAACATGATGCAGCTGAGCTTTTAAAGGCGTATATAAGCGCTGTAAGCCGCAGCGAGAGGCGGCTGCCTCCGCCTATAAGCGAGTTTAATCCTATAATACACAAAAAAATTGTGCCGGTTTCCGGCAAAGTGGTTTATCTTTTGCGCAGGCTGCGCAAAGAGGGGCATGTGAAAATGCTCAGCCTGTTCAGACCTGCTGATACAAAATCAGATATAGTAGCCACGTTTTTAGCGCTGCTGGAGCTTCTAAAAAGCGAGCGTGTGACGGTCAGCGGCTCTATTGACAACCCAAATATTATTTTTAAAGATGACGGTGATACGCTTGGATAACAGTGAAATAAAAAGGGCGATAGAGGCGATTTTATTTGCCGGCGGGGACCCGGTTCCGGTAAAGCACATGGCACAGGCGCTTAATATTTCTCAGGAGACGGCCGTTAAAGCTGCGGACGAGCTTGCCGCTGAATACTCAGAGGTAAAGCGCGGCATAGTAATAAAAAGATTAAACGATGCATATCAGATGTGCAGCAGCAAAGAAATGGCGGAATATGTAAGGAATGCGCTGGATATAAAAAAGAACACACCTCTCTCTCAGGCGGCCATGGAGGTATTGGCGGTGATAGCATATAATCAGCCGGTAACTCGTTCTTATATTGAGCAGGTTAGGGGAGTAGACTGCAGCGGTGTAATATCAAGCCTTACTGCAAAGGGGCTTATAGAGGAAAAGGGCCGGCTTGATTTGCCGGGGCGTCCGCTTATGTACGGCACTACCGAAAATTTTCTGCGCTGCTTTGATATATCGTCGCTTTCTGAGCTTCCGCGCTCTGAAGAAAATATAAACAGCCAGCAGATTGAATGGGAGCTTAAAGATTAAACTTTTATATATTTTTATTGTTTTGACAATATTGGCTTTATGATTTACAATTAAATCTGAAAAATAATTAAATTTATTTTCTAAATTGATTTGCTTATTAATTTTCAGCCGATAATTTAAGTAAGGAATTTGATTTTAAAAGGGGCGGAAAGGATATGTGGCTGTATATTTTGCTCTTTATATTGCTGCTTCTTGCTTTTCTGCTTATAATGCCTATAAACTTGAAAGCGTCTTATAAAACTACAGGCTTAGTAAGTATCAGATATCTGTTTTTTAAAATACAGCTTTACCCGAAAAAGGACAAAAAAGCTAAAAAGGCTAAGGCAAAGGCGCAAAAAGAAGCTGCAAAAGAGGCGTCTGGTGAGAAACCAAAAGAGAAGCTGTCTGTTAAAATACGCGAGATAAGCGATGGAATTTCTCTCATTGCCGATGCAGCGAAACGGCTTTTGAAGCATATAAAGATTAAGCGGTTTTATCTTAATATTAACATAGGCTCGCCGGACGCTGCTGTGACGGCCATTGAATACGGTGCAGTGAGTGCCGCTTTATATCCTGTGTGCGGATTTATATTTTCGCAGTGCAAGGTCGATAAAAAGCATTTTAACGCAAATATAAACGCACGATATGATTTAGAAGAAAGCAGTGCTGAAATAAAGACGGATATAAGCGTAACATTGATATCTGCAATAGCCATTGCAATTTTAACGCTTTTTAAATATATTTTAAAAATAATGGACAATAATAAAGAAAGTGAAATAATTAAAGGCGGTGCAGTAAAATGAGTGAAAGCAATAATAAAATTCAGGGAATTATGGATACCACAATGGAAAAAATCAAGCAGATGTCCGACGCCGACACAATAATAGGCGAAAAGATAACTATTGGTAATGTAACGGTTATACCCGTTTCAAAGGTATCTTATGGATTTGCCTCTGGCGGTTCGGACTTTGCGATGAAATCGGCACAGCAGCCGCTGTTCGGCGGTGGCGGCGGCGCCGGTATGTCTATATCGCCTGTCGCATTTGTTGTTATAAAAGGCGATGATGTAAAGGTTATGCCGGTAACCTGCGCTTCAAACTCTGCCGACAAAGCTATCAGCCTTGTGCCGGAAATGTTTGACAAAATCACGGCTCTGTTTAAAAAGAACAAACCGGAAACATCTGGTAAAAAGGATAATAAATCTGAAAATGCTTCGGATGCAGATGATAAAAATGTTGACGTAATGAGCAAAATGGCTCCGGATGAAGAACTGCAGTAAATTTTTGCAGTATGCAGTTTGATTATTATATTTATTTTTCTCGTCTAATTTCTCATATAATCGGGAGAGTGCGTTGCATTGCCGGATAAATGCGATAAAGCTGTATGCTCATGGTGCATGGGAAACCAGCTTTTATACGATTATCACAACAATGAATGGGGAATTCCGCTGCACGACGACAAGCGTCAGTTTGAATATTTAACGCTTGAGGTAATGCAGTGTGGACTAAGCTGGCTGCTCATATTGAAAAAAAGGGAAGCTATACGCGCAGCTTTTGCAGACTTTGATTACAGACGCGTTGCAAAATATACCGAGCAGGATATTTATGCCGCTCTAAATGTGCCAGATATGATAAAATCTATCGGCAAAATAAGGGCGGTTGTAAGTAACGCCAAGATATTTATGCAAATGCAAAGCGAGTTCGGCTCTTTTAGCAAGTGGCTTTGGTCATATACCGATGATAAAACGTATATATACAGAGGGCATCAGCAGCATTTGCCTGCTTCAAACGCTTTATCTGAAGAGATAAGTAAATATTTGCGCAAAAGAGGCATGAAATATCTCGGCCCTGTTACTATTTACTCTCATCTTCAGGCATCAGGACTGATAAACGACCACGAGAATGGCTGCTGGATGTATAAATATATAAACGAAAATTTTCCTGTTTGCATATTAGACGATTAAACGTTTTATATATTTTCGCTGTTATAATTAAAATCTGCTATCTTCTAATTGTTTGTACACAAAATAAAATTTGATAAGCATTAAATCACACCATCTGCTCATATAATTAAAAGTGTCAGGTGGTGTTTGCTTTGTATAAAAACGCTTTAAAAATTATAATATCAGCGTTGTTAGCGGGAATGTTTATGTCGTTAACAGCATATGCGGATATTGGGAATATTTCTGCCGCGAGTGTCATACTCGTAGAGCAGGGCAGCATGCGAGTGCTTTTGGAAAAGAGCGCACATGAGAAAATGTCAATGGCCAGTACAACCAAAATAATGACTACTATATTGCTTATAGAGTCAGGTGATTTAAACCGGCAGCTGACCATAACCAATGAGATGCTTGCCGGAGTAGAAGGCTCATCGGTCGGATTTCGCGCCGGAAATATTGTGACCTGCGCCGACTTAGCATACGGCATGATGCTGGCCTCCGGTAACGATGCAGCAAATGCCGCCGCCATTTATATGGCCGGCTCACTTGAAAAATTTTCCGACATGATGAATGAAAAGGCAGCTCAGATAGGCATGACGGACACGCATTTTGTCACTCCGTCCGGCCTTGATGCAGATGATCACTATTCTACCGCCTATGACATGGCGCTACTCGCATCTTATGCAATGGATAATCCTGTATTTGCAGAAATAGCGGCTACAACAGTACACCCTATAACCTGCGGCGATCCTGCTCAGACGGTATACTTTTCCAATCATAACCGTCTGCTTAAAACGTATGAAGGGGCTAAGGGCATAAAAACCGGATTTACAAAAAAGTCGGGCAGGTGCCTTGTCTCGTACGCTGAGAGAAATGGCGTGAAGCTTATAGCCGTTACCCTTAAGGCGCCGGACGATTGGAACGACCATGAAACGCTTTTTGACTACGGATTTAATATCTTAAAACCGCACGAAATTAAAACTGAACTGCCGATTACATCCATCAGTGTGGCTGGCGGCACTCCGGACAATATATCAATAGAAGCACAGCCGGCTACTTTAGCGCTTCTCGACGGCGACGAGGGAAAAATAACCAGCAGCATTTATTTGCCAAAATTTGTATATGCGCCGGTAACTCAAGGTGATACAATAGGCAGGGTAGACTATTATCTTGACGGGCGACTGACCGGCAGTGCGCCTATTGTAGCATCGCAAGACTCAGCGGGAGAACCAGCCAGCGAAAAAAGCATTATAGAGAAAATGATTTACTGGTTTTATATGCTGCTATGCTGGTAAAATGTTAATTTATCTGATATAATTTCAAATGGTTTTATTAACAGCCTAAGACAGAGTTTAAATTTATATTTATGACATGCCGGCACAACTGATACAGCACAGACAACGCTGCTGTGAGTATTTTATATAACATATATATCCATGTGTAAATAAATATTTTTCCGCTAGCACAGCAGCTTGGCGGATAATATAACAATATAAAAATTTGCACATGTTATTTTTACGATTATAAATGTCATGCATGTATAATGCAGAAGCGGCATATCTTTTGCCGACTATGCTTTTTTAATTGGAGGTATAAATTGGAGGAAAAAATCAGGCTGCAAAAATACTTGTCAGAACATGCGGTGGCTTCCCGCCGTAAATCTGAGGAGCTTATAATGCAGGGCAGGGTAAAAATAAACGGCCGCACAGCCCACATCGGCGACAAAGTTAATCCACGAAAAGATATAGTTACATTAGACGGCAAAAAGATAAAAAAGTCTCCCGATAAAGTTTACATAATGCTTAACAAGCCGCGTGGATATACTACTACAATGTCGGACGAGCTTGGCAGGAAATGCGTTGCCGATTTGGTCAAGGGTGCAAAAGAAAGATTATATCCGGTCGGACGGCTGGACAGGGATTCAGAAGGCCTTATAATAATGACCAACGACGGGGAGTTTGCAAACAGGGTAATGCATCCGTCCGGCAGCATATATAAAACATACAGGGTTACGGTCGCGCCGCCTGTCTCCGATGAGCAGATAAATGCTCTTATAAACGGCGTAGACATAGACGGGCGCATAACTGCAAAGGCGTATGTTGATATAATAGCCGAGGAGGCCGAACGCGTCGTTATAAAAATAGCAATATGCGAGGGACGCAACCGGCAGATACGCAAAATGTGCGAAGCGGTAGGGCTTACCGTCAAGCGTCTTAAGCGCACGGCGATAGGCGGTCTTAAGCTTGGAATGCTCCCGCCCGGCAAATGGACAAGCTTAGACGAAAAGGAGCTAAGCCTAATCTTTAAAAAGATTGATATGTCGAAAAACGTTGAGAGAAAAAATGCCAACGAAAAACTCGAAAAGATGCGAAAGCAGTAAATATATTGTTGCGCGGCTATATATTGAGCTTTTATGAAATATCATGCAGCGGCGGCTGTATAATAGGGGCGTATATTTAATTTTTTCGCCGATTATCAAACATGAGATTTGGCAGCAGTTTTTCATCTGCTTTTATTTTGATATATGTAATTCGGTTTATGCCGTTTTATGTTATAAATAATAATGCCATAGATATCGGGAGGAGTGCAGCAATGAATCTGCGAATTATGAGTTATAATATTCAGCATGGCCATTTACATTTATGCGGCGGGATTGACCTTAGTAAAACCTGCGACGTCATACGGAAATATAATCCGGATATTGTGGCACTAAATGAAGTGCGAGGCAGAGGCACGCACAGCGAATACACTGCTCAAGCGGAGTATATGGCGGCAAATTTAGGCTATCACTGCTTTTTCGGACGCTCATTATGCATAGGCGGCAGCAATCCGTACGGCAATGCTGTTCTTTCAAAATATCCGATAGTCGACGCACGCATAATACCTATTCCAAATCCTGTTTCTAAAGCGGTAGAACAGCGTTCAATATCTCGTTGTACTATTGAAATTTTAGATGACGGGCATATAGCTCCATTTGCGGTCTATGTTACACATTTCGGATTAACCGAGCCAGAACATGAGCATGCCGTATCTACTTTATTGACGGTGCTTGGCAGCGAAAGGCTTCCATTTGCGCTTATGGGAGATTTCAATATGATTCCAGAAAATCCGATGCTTGCTCCACTTAACCAAATGCTGCGTGGAACAGACGGCAAGCTGTCCGGGCAGTTGAGTTTCCCCTCCGACAATCCACAAAAGAAACTGGATTATATATTTGTTTCAAATAATATTGAGGTAATCTATGCTGAAATACCGCAAATTGCTGTAAGCGACCATTGCCCAATCTTTGCAGATATACAGCTGTATTTATAAATGGGAAAGCTTTAGTATATACTTATAACTCTTTTACGCTGAAAAATTATATACCGCCTATTATATGAAGCTGGTTTAAAGAATGCAGTAAAAATGAGATGTCATATGGCGAATTATAAAAGATTTCAAAAATCTTCTTGTAAATTTAATCAAGTCATGATATAATGCTATGCGTATATGAAATGGAGGTTCATCTATGTCTGTTTTTGATATAATATTAGGTGTTATTACTGTTATTGCATGCGTTATATTAGTTATATTGGTTTTGATGCAGCAGGGCAAACGCGCAGGCGTCAGCAGTGCAGTTGCCGGCGGTTCTGAGACTTTTATTTCTGGTGCTAAAAGCCGCACTAAGGATGCAACACTGAAAAGGGTTACAAAGTATGTTGCTATTGCTATATTTGTGCTTCTTATTATTGCCAATATATACGCATTTTTCAGATAATATAAAATTTTATTTATAATTTTCTGCCCGAATCTACTTTTGGGCAGTTTTTTATTTTTACTTAAAAGGCGGCATTGTTTTTACGTTTGATGACAGCTAAACGGAGATAAGGATGAAATGACAGTCCTCTATCTGTCACATCGATGGATAAAGCTGATAAGACTATTCATGATAGTACAAAGTGATAGTGTTGATTTGCCTAATAAAGGTACGTCACAGTATGAGTGGCAAAAATATAATATAAATCTAAAAAAAGAATAAAACAAAATAAAAGAGAAAACAACTTGTGATGTATCAGTTTTAAAGTTAATGAGCACTATAAGCAAAATCGCCGATTTCTATATTCGCAATGAGTGGCACTTAAGCGGGCAAAGCTTCATAATATGTAATAATCATCCTTTATATTTTTTTGTTTCTTAACGAATACCGTTTTAAAGCAATTAGAATTTATGGAGGCCATAATATGAAGATAAAATCTGAGATATGCTTTGGCGTAATAGGCGGAGATTTGCGCCAAGCCTGTCTTGCCGATATTCTTAGCAGCGAGGGGTATAATGTTGTAATATCCGGACTTGAGCAGTGCGAAGAGGTAAACGCGAATATAAAAGCGGAAAGCGTAGAAGCGGTTATAAAGGCGGCGGATGTTATAGTGCTTCCGCTGCCGGCGTCGAGGGATAACACATGCGTAAACGCCCCATTTGCCATTGACACCATATATCTCGACAAAATAGCTTCATTGTCTAAAGCTGGACAGCTTATAACCGGAGGCATTTTAAGCGAAGAATTTATCTCGCGCCTTAAAGAGCGCGGTGCATCAGCCGCAGATTACTACAAGCGCGAAGAGCTCACTATACTGAATTCGATACCCACAGCCGAGGGCGCTTTAGAAATAATTCTGCGTGAGAGCAAGCGTACTGTATATAATTCAACCGTATTAATATCAGGCTATGGCCGTATTGGCAGAGTGCTTACTAAAATGTTTATCGGCCTTGGCGCAGATGTATATGTGTCCATGCGCAAGCAGTCCGATAAAGCATGGGTGCTTGCAGAGGGCGCTAAGCCGATATTTATAGATAAGATAAAAGATTTTGCCGATAAGTTTGATACGGTTATAAATACCGTTCCACACGTATTGTTTGACAGCAAGCTTCTAAAGGCGTTTAAGCCGTCGGCGCTCTTTATAGATTTGGCAAGTCTGCCGGGCGGCATAGATTTTGATGCGGCGAATAAGCTTGGAATAAAGGCAATATCGGCACAGTCGCTGCCGGGAAAATGCGCACCGTTTACCGCCGCGGAATTCGTAAAAGAAACAATATTCAATATAATGGAGGAGCAAATTATACTGTAAACAAATCCTGAAAGGAAGGTATGCATGAGAGCAATTAAAGCAGGATTTGCAATGTGCGGCTCCTTCTGCACCTTTGACAGGGCGATTGAGCAAATGAGGATTTTAAAGGAAAAGGGAGTTGATATAATACCAATAATGTCGGAAAATGCAGCCTTTACCGATACTCGCTTTGGAACAGCAGAGCATTTTAGAAACCTT
The DNA here is from genome assembly GCA_030842085.1 of Bacillota bacterium. Taxonomy (GTDB): domain Bacteria; phylum Bacillota; class Clostridia; order Oscillospirales; family Acutalibacteraceae; genus Timburyella. Next base: position 17,648 of record JAUUSE010000019.1, read on the forward strand.
GTCAGCGATATTACCGGCAAAGATATAATTACCGAGATTAAGGCGGCCGAGCCTATTGGACCAAAAAAAATGATGGATATACTTATAGTAGCTCCATGCACTGGTAATACTCTGGGCAAAATAGCTATGGGAATAAACGATACCTGTGTCACGATGGCGGTCAAATCGCATCTTAGAAACAGCCGGCCGGTACTTTTAAATGTTTCGACAAACGACGCACTTGGTGCATGCGCCAAAAATATAGGCTTTCTGCTAAACTGTAAAAATATTTACTTTGTACCTATGCGTCAGGACGACCCGGTAAAAAAGCCGCGTTCCATTGTTGCGGATTTTACAAAAATAGAAGAGGCAATGCACTCGGCTCTGGACGGAATACAAATTCAGCCAATTATAACGCAGTAAAATTGCGTGATTATGGCTGATTTATACTGCAGTTTGTCTATAGCAATTTAAACAAGCCATTTTTCATATGAGTGTTTTATATGATGAAGTATTTGTCTCATATCACTATAGCGTTGATAATGTATAAATTTTTTATTATTATGGAGCGGCAATTATGCCGCTCTTTGATTATATTGTGTATCACTAAGCATAATATAACTAAATAACCGATTGTTAACATCTTTTTAATTGAAATTATAAATAGGCTATTGTATAATTATTAAGAATAAATATAAAAAAGGAAGCAGGATTGCATTGATAAGCTATGAAGGCGATAAATGTCCGGTATGTCACGCAATATTATTTGACGATGATGATATAGTAGTATGCCCTGAATGCGGAACGCCATATCATAGGGATTGTTACCAGCTTGCGGGCAAGTGTGTTAATTCCGATAAACACGGCACTAACTGGAGATATGTCAGTGAGTCGGAAAAGCACGCGACAGACAGGACTGCAGAAGATGGATATCAGCAGGGGACGACTGGCACCGGCAAAAAGTGTCCAAATTGCGGCGCTATAAGCTCGTCAGGTACAATATTTTGCCCTTACTGCGGATATCAATTCGGCTCAGCGTATAACCCTGGTCAAGGCCCGATGAACGGCTCTTATGAGTATATGGCGCGGGTCATAGACCCCATGGGCGGAATTGACCCAAGGACTGATATTGACGGCGTTCCGGCTTCGGCTTTGATGCCGTTTGTCGCCGTTAATACTCAGCGTTATATTCCTAAATTTGCAGACATGTCAAGACGCAAGAAAAAGGCCTCTTGGAATTGGGCGTCTTTTTTCCTGCGCGGGTATTGGCTCCTTTACCGTAAGTGCTATAAAGAGGGCATAGTCGCATTAGTGATATCACTGATATCAGTTTTGCTTAACATACCGATGAACAATGTCACAAATAGTATAATAGATACTTTGCCGCAGGGCGCAACATATAGCGACCTTTTTGCGGCAATAGGTGATAATCTTTCGCTTTATACCCCGGGAGTAATAATATGCGCCGTACTCAGTATTGTGCTGAGCTTGGGACTGATGATAATTATGGGTATTTTTGGCGATTATATATACAAAAAGCACTGCGTGAACACCGTCAAAGAGATAACGTCAGGAACGGACAGTCAAAATCAGCATGAGCTCATGGCCAAAAAGGGCGGCGTAAATTTCTTTTTGCCTATAATTGCGTATGGCGTTTTTTATTTTGTCAATATTATAATATCAATTATAATTATATAATTTTGGAGGGTTAAAAACATATGAAGAAAGTAACTAAAGCTATTATACCGGCCGGCGGTTTGGGAACAAGAGTGCTGCCCGCATCAAAAGCTATTCCTAAGGAAATGCTGCAGATTGTGGACAAGCCGGCAATCCAGTATATAGTTGAAGAGGCGGTTGCTGCCGGTATAACCGATATACTTGTTATAACCAACCGCGGAAAGTCTATCATTGAAGATCACTTTGATAAGTCGTTTGAGCTTGAGTGCCTGCTTGAGTCTAAGGGAAAGACAGGTCCACTTGAGGAAATAAAGAAGATATCCGAACTTGCAAATATGTGCTACATAAGGCAAAGGGAAGCGAAGGGATTAGGCCATGCAATTATGTGCGCCAAGACATTTGCCGCGGGTGACCCTGTCGCTGTCCTTTACGGCGACGATGTAATAATCGGCGAGGACCCAGCCATAGGCCAGCTTTGCCGCGCTTATGAAAAATACGGCCGCGGCGTTGTAGGCGTAAAAGAGGTTTCAGAAGAGGCTATTCAGAAGTACAGCTCACTTCAGGTGGAGAATATCGACGGCAATGTTTATAAAGTTACCGATATGATTGAAAAGCCCTCTAAAGATGAAATAATGTCGCTTTTCTCAATACTTGGCAGATGCGTACTTCCGTACGATATATTTGAAATACTTGAAAACACGGCTCCCGGTGCTGGAAACGAAATACAGCTTACCGACGCCATGAAAACGCTCGCACGTAGGGATACGATGGTAGCTGTAGATTTCACCGGCACTCGCTATGACATGGGCAACAAGCTTGGTATTATGCAGGCAAACTGCGAAGTAGCGCTTAAACATCCTGAAATAGGCAAAGATTTTAGAAAATATGTCCTTGAATTAGCTGAGAAAATTAAATAATGTAATACTTTTTCTAATAAATTTACTGTTGTTATTGATTTTATTAAGCAATACATATATAATAAATTATATTTTAATAACAGCAATAAATATATGAATTTTGTATTTTCAGTTTTGTCCGCCCGATGCCTTTATATGGTATTGGGCGGTAAATACAATAAAAAATCGTTTTTTATTTATAATTTATCATTAGAGCAATATATATTTACATTGGGCATAAATCAGTTACACAGGCAAAGAAAATATAATATCAATCTATTCAAAGGCAGGTGTAATAATGAATTACAATGTTACTGAAATTGCTGAAAGGATAAAGGAGCTGCGCAAGATATTATCCTATTCACAGCAGGATATGGCGGATAAAATCGCCATAAGCGTAGACGAATACAATGCTTATGAAAATGCGGAGAAAGATTTTCCCGTATCTTTTCTTTACAGCTGCGCGAATGTATTCGGTGTGGATATAATCGAGCTGCTGACGGGCGAGCATCCACGCCTTAAGGGTTATGAGGTCACAAGAGACGGAATGGGCTTGCCTATAAAGAGGCGTGAAAGCTTTGAATATTATCATTTAGCGCCGCATTTTTCCGAAAAGATAGGTGAACCCTTTTTAGTAACTGCTCCTTACATTTCCGGCAATGAGTATACAGAGCTTCAGACGTCCTCGCACCCCGGTCAGGAAATAGATTATATTTTAAGCGGCAGTTTGCGCGTCTCAATCGACGGAAGGGAAGAAGTCGTAAGTGAAGGCGATTGTATAATGTACGACTCCGGCAAGGCGCACGGAATGGCTGCTGTAGGCGGAAAGGACTGTACATTTTTCGCCGTTATTATGAAAAAGTGAAGTGATACATATGCTTAATTTACATTTGGATTATATTGACGAGACCTTTGATGAGCGAGGCGTAATATCCGGTGTTAAGCTGCATTGTCCGGATAATTATAATTTTGCTTTCGACGTAGTAGACAGAATAGCGGCGCATGACGGCGGTAAAACGGCAATGATGTGGGCCAACGACAAGGGTGAGGAAAGATGCTTTACCTTTGCCGATATGAAAAGATATTCCGACAAGGCCGCCAATTACTTTTTAAGTCTCGGCATAAAAAAGGGCGACAGGGTAATGCTCATTTTAAAGCGCCATTATCAGTTCTGGTATGCGCTTTTGGGGCTGCACAAGATAGGTGCAATAGCGATACCTGCCACAAACCTGCTTACGGCAAAGGACATACTGTACCGCTTTAATTTAGCCGGCGTCAGTGCGATTTTATGCACAAATGAGGGTGATATTTTTGAGCATGCCGAAGCAGCAGCGGAAAAATATCCGGACAGCGTTGTAAAAATAATGGCCCGCGGCACCTCAGGCAGCGATATAAGGCCGGGCTGGAACGATTTTGACGCGGGCGTCGACGCTGCATGCGACAGTCTTGAGCGCTATGACACAAGCAAAAACGATTTGATATTGCTGTATTTTACATCCGGCACAACAGGTCAGCCAAAAATGGTAGTGCACGATGAGACATACAGCTTGGGTCATATTGTAACGGCTAAATATTGGCAGAACGTCTGCCCAGACGGGCTGCATCTGACCTTTTCGGAAACTGGTTGGGCAAAGGCTGTATGGGGTAAAATATACGGTCAGTGGCTCATGGAAGCCGGCATATTTGTTTACGATTTTGACAAATTTACTCCCGTCGACCTGCTTCCGCTGTTTGAGAAGTATAAGGTCACGACTTTCTGCGCACCGCCGACGGTTTTCCGCTTCCTTATTAAAGAGGATTTGACTAAGTTCGATTTATCTTCGCTTAAATATGTCGCCATTGCCGGTGAGGCGCTTAATCCTGAGGTATATAATCAGTTTTTAGCGGCTACGGGCATTAAGCTGATGGAGGGCTTTGGCCAGACGGAAACCACATGTGTTGTAATGAATCCAAAGGGTACTACTCCAAAGCCGGGCTCAATGGGTAAGCCAAACCCGCAGTACGATGTTGATATAGTAGACGAAAACGGCAAGCCGGTTGGTCCGGGCACAGTCGGTGAGATTGTAATAAGAACCGACAAGGGCAAGCCAATAGGGCTTTTCTGCGGCTATTACCGCGATGAGCAGCTTACAAAAAGCGTATGGCACGACGGCCTTTATCATACCGGTGACACGGCGTGGAGAGATGAAGACGGCTTTTTCTGGTATGTCGGCCGCATTGACGATATTATAAAATCTTCCGGCTACAGGATAGGCCCGTTTGAGATAGAGAGTGTACTTATGGAGCATCCCGCGGTTTTAGAATGTGCTATTACCGGCGTGCCCGACCCCGTTCGCGGACAGGTGGTAAAGGCCACCATAGTGCTTACCAGCGGATATGAGGGCACTGAAGATCTGCGAAAAGAGCTGCAGAATTACGTCAAAAAGCAGACGGCGCCGTATAAATATCCGCGCGTGATTGATTTTGTAAGCGAGCTTCCGAAAACTATCAGCGGCAAAATCAAGCGTGTAGATATAAGGAAAGAAACATTGTAATTTATCATTGTGCTGTTTTTACAGGATAACGGCGAAACTGTAATCAGGACCGACAAGAGTAAATCAATTAGGCTTTTCTGCGGCTGTTGTCGTGATGAGCGGATTATCAAAACTATGGCTACGCTTTATCACAACGGCGGCACAATATTAAAACAGTGTTTGACATACTTATCGGTGTGTTAGTACCGCGCTGAAACGGATGTCATAGACAAAGGGCTTTTAAAAATATCATTTCAACTTGATAAATAGCTTTATGTAACGAAAAAAGGCTGATGTTTTACATCAGCCTTTAAAATTTATATTTGTAAAAAAGTCTCATAATTATATCGATGAACAGCGAGCTTTAAGGTAAAAATATAAAACAGCATGCTATGGTCGATTGAGCAAATAGGTGCTTATCTATTTAACCTATTTGACCGTTATGGTATGTAATGTAAATTTTCTCACTGCCTCTAAAAATAGTCTAATACGCATTAATTATTGCGCTCCATACGCTCCAACGCTTCGGCGGCGGAATCGACCAAATGTTTAAGTTCCGCGCAATTGGGAGGAAAGGCAGCAGAGAGCTTAAGCGAAATTGGTTATCACTGCGCCAGTGCAGATAATAAATTAAATCATATCTTTAACAGCGCCGGAAATACCATCTATTATCTCATCCTTAGATGCAGTATAAAGCAGGAGTGTCGAAGAATATATAAAGGCGGAATTTTTTATAAATCTCTCTTTTATCATTTCTGCCTGAAGCTTATCCGGCACGGCTATAACGCTGCGCATCATAAGATGACCGCGGTCTTTAACCTCACATATTACGTCAAACCCATTTTCACTTTCACAAATAACAGCGCTGTTGTCCTTGCAGTTTTGATATATACGCGCCGCCTGCATAGCGCTGTGCACCGCCTTGTCGCGCACGGAAATTGGAAGCGCCGTATCGAGCTCAGATACTATCCTTTCTCCGCTTTCGCTAAGGCTGTACAGTTCATCCTTTTCATATATATGTCCAAGATTGTTAAGCTCATTAACCGCCTGCAGTGTCTCAAAATAATTTACCAGTCCGTCGGCTGAAAGTATATCGGCTATCTGCTTGCCGGTAAGGCCTAAATCTACGCATTTTATCATATAGCAAATGAGTATTTTTATCTGATTTTTATCGGTAAGTCCTCCGGGCTCTATACCGGAAGAAAATGCATTATTATTCATATAATTCCTCCTCTAAATATTTTACACTTTGTTGTGCTGCACGTCAATAGTCATGGCAAATATCGTCGTATATGCTCAAAAAGCTATTGTTGACTTTAGGACAATAAATATTTATAATTATTTAGTATGGATTACTATTTTTTGGCATCAAATTTATGAAACAGGGTGTGTATTTTGGGTATAAATTTTCTCTCATTTGGCAGCGCGCTTCCTGAGGGCGTAGTTACCAACGACGACCTCAGTCATATGGTTGAAACAAACGATGAATGGATATATACGCGCACCGGCATAAAGCAGCGCCATGTTGCAATTAATGAGACTACCGTTTCGCTTGGGACTTATGCGGCAGAGAAAGCTATAAGCAAAGCCGGCATAGATAAAAATGAAATAGATTTGGTGGTATGCGCCACCATAACTCCGGACACAAGCTTTCCGTCTACGGCCGGCATGGTTCGGCAGAAGATAGGGCTTAGAGATATTCCGGCACTTGATGTCTGCGGCGTGGCATGCGCGGGATTTATATATGCTGCTTCCGTTGCGCAGGGATTAATGGCGACAGGCGGTTATAAAACAGCACTCGTTCTGGGCGCCGAGACGCTCAGCAAAATAACCGACTGGTCCGACCGCTCCAGCTGCATTCTTTTCGGCGACGGCGCCGGCGCAGCAATACTTCGCAGCGGCGATGGAAATGGGATTATAACATATAACTTAGACGGCATAAACGACGTAGACGAATATCTAATATGCCGATATCCTGCAAGCGACAGTCCATTTTACAAGGGCGAACAGGTAGACTATACAAAAATGAAAATGAACGGAAATAAGGTTTTCACTTTTGGCATTAATTCCGTTATAGGCGGAGTAACAGAGATGCTTTCACGCTCTGGACTTACGGCCGACGATATAAAATGGATTGTACCACATCAGGCGAATTACAGAATAATATCCTCTGCGGCGCATAGGCTGAATATTCCGGTGGAAAAGTTCTATGTAAATATAGACCACGTCGGCAATACATCATCGGCCAGCATACCCATTGCTTTAGATGAGATGACCGACCAAGGCTTAGTCCAGAAAGGCGATAAAATAATATTGGTCGGCTTTGGCGGCGGACTTGCCGCCGGCTCAATGCTTATTGAGCTATAGTCAGACGTGCTTGCGATGCGTATGCGTCGTAAATTTCTGATTGAATGTTTATAGACGTTTGGCGCTAATAAAAATCTTGGCCAAGTTTTGCTCAGATTACTTAACGGATATAAATTGGTCCAATAAAAATTATTACTATATTTATAATGGAGTGTTAATATGAAAATAGCGGCGGTATTTTCCGGGCAGGGAGCTCAGAAAGCCGGTATGGGAAAATCCTTTTATGAAAGCAGCAAGGCGGCAAAGGACATACTTGACAGTATTCCTTCGCGCACGCTTGAATATTGCTTTTCAGGCAGCGATGAGGAGCTCAGCCGTACTGAAATAACCCAGCCATGCCTGTACGCGGTATCCTGCGCAGGCGCTGCGGCGCTGAACGAAGCTTTTGCGAAAAACGGCCTTGAAATATCTATGGCGGCGGGATTTAGCCTTGGTGAATATTCCGCGCTGTGCTTCGGCGGCGTCTTCAGTTTTAACGACGGCTTTGAAATAGTTTCCAACAGGGGACGCTGGATGGCGGATGCCGCCGGCGACGGCAAATCCGGCATGGCGGCGGTTATAGGTACTATTGATAAGATAAACAAAGCGGTAGAATATGCCTCGGACGCAGGTATGATACTGCCGGTAAATTATAATTCGCCTAAGCAGACGGTTGTTGCCGGCGAGAACGCCGCTCTTGCAAAATTCACCGAAAAGGCTTCGGAAATGGGGCTGAGAGTTGTCCCGCTGAGCGTAAGCGGCGCTTTTCACAGTCCGCTTATGTCGGGTGCGGCGGATAAGCTTAAGGACTTGCTTTCTAAATATCAGCTTAACAGTCCGCGCATTCCTATATATTCAAACGTCACGGCAAAGCCGTTTGAAAAAGATGAGCTTGCCGAGCAGATAAGCCGGCAGACAAAAAGCCCTGTTAAATGGGAAGAAACGGTGCGCAACATGATAAACGACGGTGCAGATATCTTTATTGAAATAGGCGCCGGTTCAACGCTGTGCGGCCTTATAAGGCGCATAGATAAAAGCGTCACTACTTACTGTGCCGAGAATATGGAAGGCCTTAAAGAGGCCGTAGCGGCTATAACAGCGCACTCTTAACAAAAATCCGGATTATCAATTCCGGTATGAGTGAAAACAGCAGCCATGCAGACGTAGGAAGAACAGATAAATTTCTCTTTGCAGGAGACGCTGATGCACCATATTTAAAGCTTGTGTAGGATACAGATATCAGCCTGCAGTGCTGTAATGAAATTGCAGATATGACGGCAGATATCCGGCGGCCGGCGCAGGGGCTCATGCTGATAGATGTAAATACGTCAGATAATTAAAGATATGTTGGAGGTTTATATATGGACATAAATCTTACAGGTAAAACGGCCGTAATAACCGGCGGACTTAAGGGTATAGGCGCAGCTATTGCCGAAGAATTTGCAAAAAGCGGCGCCAATATAGCTGTAATATCCCGCACTGTTACGAAGGAAAAAAAGAGCGAGCTAAATGAGTTTTATTCAGGTCTTGGCGCAAAGGCCGAGTTTTATGAGTGCGATGTTGCAGACTATGAAAAATGCGAGAAAACAGTAGAGACAATAATCTCCGACTTCGGCGGCATAGACATACTTGTAAACAACGCCGGCATAACGCGCGACGGACTATTTGTAAAGATGGACAGCGATGCCTTTAACAATGTTATTTTGACTAATCTTACGGGTACGTTTAACATGTCGCGGCATGCCGGGCGCTATATGTTCCGCAAAAAGAGCGGCTGCATAATAAATCTTTCGTCGGTGGTAGGAATATACGGCAATGCAGGACAGGCGAATTACAGCGCTTCAAAGGCAGGCATAATCGGCTTTACAAAATCGCTCGCAAAGGAGCTTGGGCCTAGAGGCATAAGAGTAAACGCCATTGCTCCGGGATTTATAGAGACGGATATGACAGGCGTTCTAAGTGATGAGCTTAAGGCACAGATGCTTCAGCGCATATCCATTAAACGATTTGGCCAGACAAATGAAGTAGCGGATTTAGCTCTCTTTCTCGCGTCGGAGCATGCGTCTTATATATCCGGTCAGGTAATAGAAATTGACGGCTGCATGAGCGTATAAAATTTAAGCAACGGCAAATTTGTACATTGTCAGCGCAGCCGCCGGCCGCATTTACCGGCTGTATGTAATTTATGCTGCTGCGCTGTTATCGGCTTTAGCCGTATAAAATCTTTTTTAGGAGAGGACTTATGAAAAAGCGTGTAGTTGTAACGGGTATGGGTGCTGTAACTCCTGTGGGCAATAATGTAGAGAAAATGTGGGAAAGCATAAAGGCGGGCAAAAACGGCATAGATTATATAACGCTGTTTGACACTGCTGAGCACAAGGCCAAAGTAGCGGCAGAGGTTAAGGATTTTGACCCGACCGAATATATTGAAAAAAAGGAGCTGCGCCGGCTGGACAGGTTCTGCCATTTCGGCATTGCTGCAGCGGTACAGGCCTATAATCAGAGCGGACTGGAAAACTCCGGCATAGCGAAAGAGGACATAGCCGTAATAACCGGCTCCGGCATAGGCGGCATGACGACGTGGGAGTCTGAGCATATAAAGCTTATGGAGAGAGGACCGTCTAAAGTATCTCCGTTTATGATTCCGATGATAATACCAAACATACTTGCGGGAAATATATCAATAAGGTTCGGCGTAAAGGGGCTTAGCCACTGCGTTGTAACAGCCTGCGCCTCAGGCACAGACGCTATAGGCGAGGCTTATAACCTCATTTGCGCATCAAAGGCAAAAGCGGTAATTACCGGAGGTGCCGAGGCGGTTATTACTCCCTTTGCACTGGCTGGATTTTCCAACATGATGGCGCTTTCCACCCGCAACGACCCAAACAACAGCTCTACTCCGTTTGACAAAGACCGCGACGGCTTTGTAATGGGAGAAGGCGCTGGCATGCTTATACTTGAGGATTATGAAACGGCTAAAGCGCGCGGCGCGAAGATTTACGGCGAAATTGTAGGTTACGGCGCCACCTGCGACGCTTATCATATAACTTCACCGGCCCCAGACGGCAGCGGCGCCGCCGAGGCGATGCGCCAAACGCTTAAAGAGGCGGGAATTGCTCCGTCAGAGGTGTCATATATAAATGCGCACGGCACCAGCACACCGCCTAATGATAAATTAGAAACGATAGCCATAAAGGCGGTATTCGGCGATGATGCTTACAATATACCTGTTTCGTCGACGAAATCTATGACAGGCCATATGCTCGGCGCCGCCGGAGCGGTGGAGTCGATAATATGCATAAAGGCGCTTGAAGAGGGCTTCATACCACCTACAATAAACCTAAAAAATCCGGACGAAGGTCTTGATTTAGACTATGTTCCCGGCAAGGGCAGAAAGCAGGAGCTTAAATATGCTCTTTCAAACTCATTAGGCTTTGGCGGTCATAACGCCACGCTCGCCTTTAAGCGCTTTGAAGATTAAGGAGGAAGCTTTTTATGGATATAAATGTAATAAAAGAGCTAATAGCTGTTGCCAAGGCAAACGGCGTGTCGGCGCTTGAGGTGGAGGAAAACGGCTTTAAGGTGCGCGTAGAAAATGGAATTATATCTTCCTCTGCACCGGTATCTCAGCCCGTTCAGTATGCCGCGACGGAAACGGCGGCGACATTGGCCCAGCCGGCGGCTCAGGCAAGCGCTCCTGCGCAGGAAGCTGCCGCGGCAGATGACAGCGCCGGCTATGATTATATAAAATCGCCAATGGTTGGCATATTTAATTCTCTTAAAAAACTTGGTCGTCAGGAGATAAAGCCGGGCGATAAAATAGCTCCCGACACAGTCATATGCGCCATAGAGGCAATGAAGATGATGTGCGACATTGAAGCAGAGGTTTCCGGCGAATTAGTTGAATTTATGTGCAATGACGGCGACCAGGTGGAGTTTGGCCAGCTTATTGCTAAAGTGAAGAAATAGCAACAGTATTTTTTATATTGCAGTATGTAAACTCACGCAGTCGGCGCTTATTACTTACATGATGTGCCGGTGCGCATATATACCAATTCATCGTTTGTCTAAGCCTATATGACTGACGTCGTCGTTGGCAGCCGCTAAACCGATGTATAGATTTCCCTATACATCACATTATAAAGCGGTGTTTGCTTAGTCAAATAAGATGTATGCTGAGTTGACAAATAAGCAAAGTAAAGTGTGAATTTTATTACGGAGTATAAAGTATAAAGAGGTGTTATAAATGCTTAACCGTGAGCAGATTATGGAGCTCATTCCTCATCGCGATCCATTTTTGCTGGTCGATGAGATTATAGAGTTTGAACCGGGCAAACGCGCCGTCGGGCTAAAGCACGTCAGAGAGGACGAATATTATTTTAAAGGGCATTTCCCGCAGAAAAAGGTAATGCCGGGTGTATTAATGATAGAGGCGCTCTCTCAGGTAGGTGCCGCAGCGGTGCTTGCGCTGCCTCAGTTCAAAGGCAAAATAGGATTTTTGGGCGGTGTTAAGGAAGCCAAGTTCCGCCATATGGTAGTACCGGGCGATACACTTCGTCTAGAAGTGGAGCTTGTAAAAATGAAGAGCAGGGTAGGGGTTGGTGCCTGCAAGGCTACCGTAAACGGTGAGCTGGCATGTTCCTGCGAGGTTACGTTTATTATAGGCGATTAATCCTCAGGTTTTAGCGGCGGACATGCGCTGTTTGAAGCTTTCGTGTAACTAAAAATTATGTATGTGTATATCTGCCACAACTTGATATGATATACAATAAGTAATTGCAAGGGAACAGCTGGTAATGTGTCTTTGCATAGTTTTTCTATATGTTTCACTATTATCGGCTGGAACACAGGTAACGTCTTAGAAAAATGTTATCGACGGCAAGTTCTTGGTAAATTTGCAGAAATTTGATATACGGCGGTGCTGTATGATATAGCTTTGTCGTACAGCAGACAATGTTTTTAATATTTCTATTTTGAGGAACTGCTAAAAGCATCAATTTAAGCCGTGTGTTCACCATGCATATTAATGATAAATTTTTCTGTTATAATATATTCGCCGTATGTGCGGCGGAGGAGTTGTAAGATAAATGTTCAAAAAGATACTTATAGCCAATCGCGGCGAAATAGCTGTAAGGATAATACGCGCCTGCAAGGAAATGGATATTTCCACCGTTGCGATAGTGTCGGAAGCAGACAGGGACAGTCTGCACGCATATCTTGCCGATGAGGTAGTATGCGTCGGCGACAATCGTCCTGCCGACAGCTATCTCAATATACAAAATATAATGGCGGCAGCTTATAACAAGGGTGTTGACGCGGTACATCCCGGCTTTGGCTTTTTGTCGGAGAGCGCCGAATTTGCGGAGATTTGCGAGCGAAGCGGCATAAAATTCATAGGTCCTGACGCTAAAAGCATAAAGCTGCTTGGCGATAAGTCGGAAGCAAAACGTACGATGAAGAAAAACGGTGTACCGACAATTCCTGGCTCTGACGGTGAATTAGAGTCGTTTGAAGCGGCAAAAGCGCTGGCGCAAGAAATTGGATTTCCGCTGCTTATAAAAGCTTCTGCAGGCGGCGGCGGCCGCGGCATGCGCGTGGCAGAGTCGATGGACGACTTGGAGCGCGCCTATAAAGAAGCATCAGACGAGGCTAAGGCGTATTTCGGCAACGGCGGCGTATATATGGAAAAGCTTCTCACCAACACCAAGCATATTGAGTTTCAAATACTTGCTGACGAAATGGGAAATGTTATACACCTGTTTGAAAGGGATTGCTCGATGCAACGCCGCAAGCAGAAAGTAATTGAGGAAACTCCGTGCGTTGTGCTTTCCGAAGAAACGCGGCAGAAAATGGGCGAAGCGGCAGTTCGCGCAGCAAAATCCTGCGGTTACAGCAATGCTGGCACGGTTGAGTTTTTGCTGGACGGCGACGGCAATTTCTACTTTATGGAGATGAACACCCGCATACAGGTAGAGCATCCAATAACAGAAATGGTGACGGGTATAGACATAGTAAAAAAGCAGATTGAAATAGCGGCGGGACAGCCTCTTAATATTAAGCAGAGCGATGTGCAAATGCGCGGCCATTCTATTGAATGCCGTATAAACGCTGAGGACCCCGAAAAAGGCTTCAGGCCGACGTTTGGCAGAGTGCATCAGTTGTTTATTCCCGGCGGCAACGGCGTCAGGTTTGACACGCAGCTTTATCAGGATTACGAGCTGCCGGTATATTACGACTCGATGGTGGGCAAGCTTATAGTTTTAGCGCCGACGAGGGACGACGCAATTGCCAAGATGAAAGCCGCGCTTTCTGAAATGATAATAGACGGAATAAAAACCAATGTGTTGTTTCAGTACGATTTAATTAACAGCGATGCCTTTAAATCCGGCAAATATACGACTGATACGATAGAGCAGCTAATGAGCAGCAAGGTTGAATAAATCTCAGCTGCGTTTTAAAATAAATATATAAATTTGATTTTTATTTAGCGTTGACAAAAATCTACGCACAATATAAAATCAGTTTAATTAAAGATACAAAACCGGCTACAGCCAAATGATAGAGGGTCTGCAAATGCAAATAAAAGATTTATTTATCAAAAATAAAGAGGAGTTCAAATCCGGCAACAAGGTCACAGAAGAAACGCTGCGCCCTGAAATAGACGACAGGATATGGGCGAAATGCAACGGTTGCAACAAGGCACTTTATGAGAAGATGCTGATGAACAATTTAAAGGTATGTCCGCTCTGCTCATATCATTTTCGTCTGACGCCTAAAGAGCGGGTTGACTTTACCTTTGACGAGGGCACATTTACTGAGTTCGATTATGACGACATTGAAACGGTAAATCCATTGGATTTTCCCGGTTATAGGGAGAAGATAGAGGCCAATCGCAAGGCGACAGGTTGCAAAGACGCGGTAATGTGCGGGATTGGCGAAATAGGCGGATATAAAACAGCGGCCTGCATTATGAACAGCTTTTTCATAATGGGCTCTATGGGATATTATGTAGGCGAGGCTATAACCCGCACCATAGAATATGCCACCAAGAACAAGCTGCCTATAGTAATATTCACAACCTCCGGCGGCG
>JAUUSE010000020.1:0-31503 GCA_030842085.1 Bacillota bacterium
GATATATTGTCTGCCATGGACTGGACCAAGGAAAACGGCGGAGAGTTTATAGAGATTGTGCCTCATCTTTTTACCGTTAACGGCGATGATGAGCTTATAAGCAAAATCAACAGTAAATCTGCAGAAATTGGTTTGCCAATACTTCAGTACAGTGTACCCGGAAATGTGCTTAAAGATACTGAAAAGGAGTATGCAGAGGAGATTGACAGGCTTAAGACGGAGATAGACACTGCGGCAAAGCTCGGCGCTAAGGTGGTAAGACACGACTTAGCACAAATTCCGAGCGCAGAATATGCGACAACGGCAAATTTTGAGAAAAATGTAGGCAGAATAATTGAAGCGGCCAAAGAGATAGCTGTCTACGCCAAAAAGTACGGTATAAAGACGTCAATAGAAAATCACGGCGTGTTTGTCAACCGCTGCGAGAACATTATAAGGATAGTAGAAGGCGTAGGCATGGACAATTTCGGTCTGACAGTAGATGTCGGCAATTTTGTCTGCGTTGACGAGGACCCGGAAGCGTCGGTAAAAAGGTGTCTGCCATATGCGGTGTCGGTACACTTTAAGGACTTTTATCTGCGCAACAGATTTGCCATGCGTTCATTTGCAGAGCATATGCAGAAATCCGGCCGTTATGGGCTTTCATATATGGGGAATTTCTGGCGCGGCGCAATAGTCGGCATGGGTGACCTTGACCTTCTTGCCATAGCCGAAGCTGTAAAGTCATCTGGATATGACGGCGGCGTAACGATAGAGTTTGAGGGCATGGAGGACTGTTGTGAAGCATCCCGCATGGCAATGGAGAATACAAAGGCGCTGCTTGGCCTATAATTTGGCGGATAACAAAGCTGGTTGCAGCGTTAGTTATTGACATACCGGACAGCCATATACAGTCAATAACTAATTGATATTTGATTATTAACAGACTTATATATTAAAAAAACAGCACCACTACTAAAAGCGGCGCTGTTTTTTTAACTAAATTTGCTTATAATTATATACGAGCTACACCAGTATCTCTTGCAGCCTGAGCAACTGCCTTGGCAACAGCCTGAGCAACGCTCTTATCCAAAGCGCTCGGAATGATATAGTCGGCAGAGAGCTTGTCGTCCGTAACAAAGGCGGCTATAGCCTTTGCAGCGGCTATCTTCATCTCATCGTTTATGTCGCTGGCTCTAACGTCAAGCGCACCACGGAATATGCCCGGGAAAGCGAGCACGTTGTTTATCTGGTTCGGGAAGTCGCTGCGGCCGGTGCCAACAACTGCGGCGCCTGCTTTCTTTGCAAGATCCGGCATAATCTCCGGTACTGGGTTGGCCATCGGGAAGAGTATCGGGTCTTTGTTCATGCTCTTAACCATTTCTTCTGTTACGCAGCCGGGAGCAGAAACGCCTATAAACACATCCGCGCCCTTAAGTACCTCTTCAAGCGTACCCTTCCTCTTGTCAAAGTTAGAGATTTTAGCCATCTCTTCCTTCTCGGCATTGAGGTTGTCGCGGCCTTCGTATATAGCGCCGTGACGGTCACAGAGTATAACATCCTTAAGTCCCATTGACATGAGCAGTTTGATAATGGCGATACCCGCAGCGCCAGCGCCGCTGGTAACAACCCTTATGTCGTCTATCTTCTTGCCGGTGAGCTTAAGAGCATTAAGCATAGCGGCAAGAGTAACAACTGCCGTACCGTGCTGGTCGTCGTGGAATATTGGAATATCGCAAACTTCCTTAAGACGACGCTCAATTTCAAAGCAGCGCGGAGCCGATATATCCTCAAGGTTAACGCCGCCAAAGCTGCCGGCGAGCAGCGCAACAGTGTTAACAATGTCGTCAACGCTCTTTGAGCGTACGCACAGAGGAATAGCGTCAACGTCGCCAAACGCCTTAAAGAGGGCGCATTTTCCTTCCATAACCGGCATGCCGGCCTCAGGACCGATATCACCAAGTCCTAAAACAGCTGTACCGTCGGTAACAACCGCAACAAGATTTGAACGACGTGTGAGCTCATAGCTCATGTTTACATCCTTCTGAATTTCAAGGCATGGCTGTGCAACGCCGGGCGTATAGGCAAGAGACAAATCATCTCTTGTATTAAGGGGTGCGCGGCATATTACTTCAATTTTGCCTTTCCATTCCTTATGCTTTTTAAGCGATTCTGCAGCATAATCCATTGTAAAACAACTCCTTTTATTTTGGTAATATACCATTGCGATTTTTTATGAACACAATGGTGTATATTCTTTCACAGCTGTAAAAACAGCATATTAATTAAATTATATATCGAGTGAGGAAATAACACTCTTAAGTGCATCGGCACTGGCCTTAAGCTGGGCAACCTCACCGTCGGTAAGAGCCGGAAGCAGCGTCTTTGTCACGCCGTTTGCGCCGACAACATGCGGAAGGCTTACACATACGTCGCTTATGCCATACTGACCATCAAGATAATTTGAAACAGGAAGAACGGTCTTAGTGTCCTTAATTATAGCATCGCATATTTTTGCAACCGACATGGCGATAGCATAGTAGGTTGCACCTTTCTTGCTTATTACCTGAGCACCAGCCTTGCGAACCTCGTCAAGTACCTTGTCGGTATCTATGTCGACAGATACTTCCTTGCAGTAGTCAAGCAGCGGAATACCCATGATATTGCTTACAGACCACGGGATAAAAGATGTATCGCCGTGCTCGCCGAGTACATAAGCGTTTATGCTTCTCGGATCTATTGCAAGCTTAGCAGCAAGGTTGTCCTGCAGACGCGATGTGTCAATAGTAGTACCTGAACCAATTATCTGGCTCTTATCTAATCCAGAAAGCTTTGAGAAAGCATATGTTAT
Source organism: Bacillota bacterium (assembly GCA_030842085.1). Classification (GTDB taxonomy): domain Bacteria; phylum Bacillota; class Clostridia; order Oscillospirales; family Acutalibacteraceae; genus Timburyella. The sequence goes on from JAUUSE010000020.1 coordinate 2,831, forward strand.
AACATCAACAGGATTGCTTACAATAACATACACAGCGTCCGGGCAGACCTTTGTTATCTGCGGTATAACGTCCTTTGCTATATTTACGTTAGTCTGAGCCAAGTCTATGCGTGTCATACCAGGCTTGCGGGCTATACCAACTGTGGTAATTACAATGTCCGAACCCTTAGCATCCGGATAATCGCCGGAATATATATTTACCGGAGTTATATGTGAATTACCCTGAGAAATATCCATAGCCTCGCCCTCGGCCTTATCCTTGGCTATATCGATAAGGACGATTTCAGCCGCCATGCCTGACAGCGCGATAGTATACGCTATAGTAGCTCCAACATTACCTGTGCCAAGCACACATATTTTTTTCCCTTGTTTCATACAGATAGTTCCTCCTGATATATTAAAATTCATTTAACCGTAAACACATTTATTCTATCATATATTTAGTTAAAAATAAAGCTTTTTTTACAGTGAAATCGCTATTTCTGCCTTTATTGAACAAATTCGTCCTCTTTGAATAATTTACAGAAAATTGTTGATTTCTTTTTTGTAAACTAATATAATTAAATTTACATAAAATCATTCAAATCGATGAAAGGACATTAAAATGACAAAACAAACCAAGCTAATAATAATATCCGCCGTAAGTCTTATAATGTTTGCGTTTGTCTATCTGCTTGTAAGTCTAGGCATAATAACAGATTTGGAAATAACGGCAGGAGAGTTTGCAAGGTCTTTAAGAAATGATATTGCCACACCCGTACTTATTGTCATAACCAACATAGGCGATAAAATAATGATAACGGGCATTTGCCTTGTGTTTTTAATATGGTCGAAAACGCGCATGAAGCTTGGAGTACCGCTTGCCGCTTCACTTATTATTTCTACAGTAATAAATCAGCTGCTTAAAAACATAATAGGCCGCCATCGTCCGGATGAAATATATCATATGGTAGAGGAGTCGGGATTCAGCTTTCCGAGTGGGCATTCCACAAGCAATACCGTCCTTTATATAACGATTATAATAGCTGCTTTAATATTTATGAACAGCATTAAGGGGAAAATAGCAGTAACAATATTGTCCGCTTTTATGATGCTTGCCGTGATGTTCAGCAGAATGTATTTAGGAGTACATTTCTTGGGGGACATAATGGGCGGACTGTTTTTGGGACTGTTTGTTTCTTGCTCCGTTTATGCGGTGTGGCTTATAATTCTTAATAAAATTGATATCCATAAGGAAAAGAGGATAAAAGAGTCCCAAGTTTCACTGTAATTAAGTTATTAATAAGGCTTTTTAACAATATTTATGTCGATTTAAAAAGAAAAATAAAAAATTTTTATTTTTATAAAATCTTAAAAAACTGCATGAATATTATGTTTTTAAGGATTTTAGTTGAAAAATAGGAGCAACAATTATACTTGTTGTTCTTGATTTTTCGACTTTTTTTGATATATTATTACAGTGCATTTTGTTTCTTTACAAGATGTATATTCAACACAAAAATGCCGAACGCTTTAATCAGCATTCGGCATTTTTGTCTGATTATAATATTTAGATGTTACACGATAACAAAGTGTCATCATACTGTCGCTTAAATGAACATTTTCAATAGGAATTTCCGGATGCATAACTGAAAGGTCATAGTGGCTGAAATTCCATATACCTTTTATTCCAAGAGATATAAGCTGGTCGGACAAATCCTTTGCGGCATCCTTAGGTACGCATAACACAGCGATTTGCGGTCTGAGCTCGCGGCAAAAATCGTCAAGGCTGTCAATATGTCTTACCGGCAACCCCCTTACAAGCTGGCCGCATATTGCTTCTTTATTATCAAATATACCTATAAGAGAAAATCCGCGCTTGTCAAATTCCATATGCGTAGCTATTGCGCGGCCTAAATTTCCGGCGCCTATGACTATAGTCTTAAGCGAGGCATCAAGGCCTAATATAGACGCAATCTCTCGGTGAAGCTGCTCTACGTTATATCCATAGCCCTGCTGACCAAATCCGCCAAAGCAGTTTAAATCCTGCCGTATCTGACTGGCCGTAAGACCCATTCTGCGTGACAGCTCTTTAGAAGATATACGCTCCATTCCCATCGATTTTAAGTCGTCTAAAAATCGATAATATCTTGGCAGCCTTTTTATAACTGACATGGAAATATTCCCGTCGCGGTTCATATATAATCAAACCCTTTATAGTTTATTCATGTAATAAAGCAGGCCGAAATACGAAGCACTGCCATTAATAAGTGGACGGAATATCAGCGGTATATTAATTCAGGCATAAATAATATTTATACTAAGCATTCTCGTCCACTTTATGCAGTAAGTTTGCCGCCACGCTAAATTCGGCAGATATCGTCTGACCGACGTATCTATTTTGCGGCAAGCTTCATAGCCGTATCCATAACATAGTCGCCGAACTCGCTGCAGGTGCAGCCGGTGTCGCGCCCGGTTATGGAGATTTTCTTTTCTTCAAACATGCAGATATCAAGCGCTCTCTCAAGCAAATCCGCCTGCTTCTGATAGCCTATATGGCTGAGCAGCAGAACTGACGCGCGCAGCATTGAGCATGGATCTGCATACTTGTCTCTTCCTTCTTTAACCATACGCGGCGCAGAGCCGTGTATAGCTTCGAACATAGCATATTTCTTGCCTAAGTTCGCGCTGCCGGCCGTACCGACGCCGCCCTGGAACTCCGCCGCTTCGTCGGTAATAATGTCGCCGTAAAGATTTGGCAGTATAAATACCTTAAAATCAGTGCGGCGTTTTTCGTCTATCAGCTTTGCAGTGGTTATATCTATATACCAGTCGGTCGTGCGTATCTCAGGATAATCCTTTGCTATTTCCTGACATATCTTAAGGAACTTTCCATCAGTAGTTTTGACAACATTGGCTTTCGTTATTATAGATACGTGATCCTTGTGATTTTTACGCGCATAGTCGTACGCCATCTGAGCAATGCGGCGCGTACCCTCTGTAGTGGTGACAGTAAAGTCAATGGCAAGGTCGTCAGTGACATTAATGCCCTCAGAGCCCAAGGTATAAGAGCCCTCGGTGTTCTCTCTGAAAAATGTCCAGTCTATGCCTTTTTCCGGCACCTTTACAGGACGTACGTTCGCAAACAGGTCAAGCTCTTTCCTCATAGCGACGTTTGCACTTTCAATGTTAGGCCACTCGTCGCCTGCGCGCGGAGTAGTTGTCGGCCCCTTGAGTATAACGTGGCACTTCTTTATCTCATCGAGCACATCATCCGGGATAGCCTTGTTGTGCTTGACACGGTTTTCTATAGTAAGGCCTTCTATATCTTTAAACTCAACGCGGCCGGCCTTGACCTCGTCGCTTAGCAGGTATTTGAGCACTCTTGCCGATTCGTTCGTGATAACCGGGCCGATACCATCGCCGCCGGCCACACCAATTATGATTTTATCAAGCTTGCTGTAGTCGATATACTCCTTGCTGGCGTTTATCATTTCGACCCTTTTAAGCTGTCTTTCAAGCAGCTCTTCAAACTTTTTGCTGGCGTTTTTTATGTATTCTGTCATAAAAATAGTCCTTTCTTATTTTTGTATTTATAAGCTTAAAGCTAATTGAAGAAGTTATGCTTTGCTAAGATTGCCGCTGTGCCGTCAAAATCTGCTGAAAAGCGGCAGAGCAAATACTTTGCCAAACCGCCAAGCAGATGTAAAGACTGTGCACCTATCTGCACCGGCGGCGTATAATAATCTAACCAGCTGCGCTTAGATTAAAATGGAGATACTTGACACATCACCGTTTCATCAAAGACAGGCGCTTTATCTGCCGCCATACTGATATGCGTACTTTTGCCGAATATTGCGCATCTGCCGCGCCGGTGTGTCTGCGGCATATTTCATTAATACACAGCGCAGCAGACGGATTTTGACTATAAGCTCTCGGCGCTTTAACAGAAGACAAAATGCATTTGCTTAAGAATTTTTCTTTGTATAATTGAGCAGTCCGCCGGCAAGCATCATGTCTTTCTGCCTGTCGGTCAGGTCGACGATGACGTCTATATCCTTGCCGGTTGTTTTATTGTGCAGCTTAATCGAGCCGTCTTTTATACCGCTTTTTACATTGCTTAAGACAAGCTCATCGTTTAGCGAAATGCCGTCGTAATCCGCCTCATTTGCAAATGTGAGCGGAAGAATGCCGGCGTTTATAAGATTGGCCTTGTGAATTCTGGCAAATGATTTCACTATTACCGCCTTTATTCCAAGATAGAGCGGAACAAGCGCGGCATGCTCTCTTGATGAGCCCTGACCATAGTTTACGCCGCCTATAATAAATCCGCCGCCGTACTCCTTGCAGCGCTCGGAGAAATCAGGGTCAACGCTGCCGAAGCAGAACTTTGAAAGGTATGGTATATTTGAGCGATAGGGAAGTATCTTCGCGCCGGCCGGCATGATATGGTCGGTGGTTATATTGTCGCCGGTTTTGAGCACCGCGCGTCCCTCCGTCACGTCGTCGAGCGGCTGACTCTGCGGGAAGGGCTTTATATTCGGCCCGCGCAGTATCTCTACCTTGTCCGCCTCGCCCTCCGGCGCCGGAGCATCTATCATATTGTCGTTTACCGTAAACTTCTCAGGAACACTGATTTTAAGCTCGCCGCCGATAGTGGTGGGGTCGGTCAGTACGCCGGCAATAGCGGAAGCAGCTGCCGTTTCCGGGCTTACAAGGTAAATACCAGCATCCTGTGTACCGGAGCGGCCCTCAAAATTGCGGTTGAATGTGCGCAGAGATATGCCGCCGGAGTTGGGCGACTGACCCATGCCGATGCAGGGACCGCAGGCGCATTCTAAAATTCTGGCGCCGGCAGCAATAAGCACCGACAGCGCGCCGCAGTCGGCCAGCATGTTAAACACCTGCTTTGAGCCGGGAGCTATTCCAAGACTTACATCCGGATGCACCGTTTTACCCTTTAATATCTCAGCAACCTTAAGCATATCGGTAAGGGATGAATTGGTGCATGAGCCTATAAGTACCTGGTCTACCTTTATAGGACCTATGTCGCTTATAGACTTAACATTGTCGGGAGAATGCGGCATTGCCGCCGCTGGCTTAAGCAAAGACAAATCTATATCTATTATCTCGTCATAATGGGCATCGTCGTCGGCATACAGCTCTGTAAAATCTTCTTCGCGGCCCTGCGCTTTTAAAAATTCACGCGCGACTTCATCCGCCGGGAAAATAGAGGTAGTTGCGCCCAGCTCGGCGCCCATATTGGTGATGGTGGCGCGCTCTGGCACAGTAAGAGATTTTACACCCTCTCCGCCGTATTCGATTATTTTGCCTACGCCGCCCTTTACGCTCATTATTCTGAGTACTTCCAAAATAACATCTTTTGCGGAAACATAGGGACGCAGCTTGCCAGTGAGATTAATGCGCGTCATCTTCGGCATATTTATATGATATTCGCCGCCGCCCATAGCTACCGCAACATCCATGCCGCCGGCGCCAATGGCAAGCATACCAATGCCGCCGCAGGTCGGAGTATGACTGTCAGAGCCTATAAGCGTCTTGCCCGGCTTTGAAAAGCGCTCAAGGTGAATCTGGTGGCAGATGCCGTTACCGGGGCGGGAGAAATATATACCGTGCTTTTTGGCTACCGATTGTATAAAACGATGATCGTCAGCGTTTTCAAAACCCGTCTGCAGAGTATTGTGATCTATGTAAGCAACCGAGCGTTCAGTCTTAACCCGCGGAATTCCCATAGCCTCAAACTCGAGATAAGCCATGGTGCCAGTAGCATCCTGCGTGAGAGTCTGGTCGATTTTGAGACCTATGTCAGCGCCGGGTGTCATCTCGCCGCTTACTAAATGTGACTTTATTATCTTTTCAGCAATAGTGTAGCCCATGTATAATTTCCTCCCGTTAATTTATACCTTTAATTAATATATGTTATATTATCCTACAAAAGCGTCAGATTGTCAATAAATTAACTATTTTTAAGGCGATGCATATATATAATCAGTTAAATAGTTCATATATTTAACAATCATTTAAATTTTTTTGTCAATCTGACAAATAGTATGCATAAATAGTTCGTCCAAGACTTTTAAATTTGAATGGCCACAGCTTATATATAAATTACATTTTCAGAAAGCATTAGAAAAACAAAAAAGCCGTGCTCAAAAGCACGGCTAATTGTATAAAAAAATAAGCTTACGCGCTTCTTGTCACCTTGCCGGAACGTAGGCAACGGGTGCAGGCGTAAATGCGGCACGGAGTACCGTTAACTACCGCTTTAACACGTTTAATGTTGGGCTTCCACATTTTGTTTGCGCGCCTGTGTGAGTGAGAAACCTTTATACCGAACGAAGGGGCTTTACCGCAGATGTCACATTTTGCCATTTGTCTGCACCTCCTTTAAAATAATCACCAAACTTAAATAGCAAATAATATAATAACAGATTGTGTATCCTAATGCAAGTGTTTTTTTCTAATTTGAAAAAATAAGGCGGTTGTTATCATTATAATGCGAGCATAAATAAAAATAATCACCGACTGTGCAGATTTAAAAAACGAAGATATGCTCTGCATTTAACGGCAAAGGCTCGCTAAGCAATATAGCGGTATTTGTGACTCAGTCAAGCTCTGATATGCTTACATTTTTGAGTATATCATAGCACAGAAAATCACAAATGTGAATTTGAATACATTAAAAACAAAGCGTCAGTAATTATTTTTATAAAGGAATATAGTAAATAAAGCTTGATTTTTTGATTGTATTGTGGTAATATCTTACTACTGTGAACAGGTTTATGTGAAAGAGGTGACCAAGATGAAGGAAGGCATACATCCTAAATACGGTACGGCGAAGGTTAGATGCGCCTGCGGCAATGAGTTTGAAGTCGGCTCAACCAAAGAAGAGATAAAGGTTGACATTTGCTCTAAGTGCCACCCGTTTTTCACAGGTAAGCAGAAGCTGGTAGATACCGGCGGACGTGTTGACCGCTTTAAGAAGCGTTTCGGCATGGAAGAGAGCAAGTAATATTTTGCAATTATTTTTCACATGAATATTAAACAACTGTCCGTGACTGTCTTGATGGCAGTCGCGGTTTTGTTGTTGTAAAAAATTAGGCGTTAACAAAAGCTTGACTTTATGGTATAATATCGAATATAAGGGAAAATTTGCGCTTTTATATGCTAATTATTGAAAACGATACTATAGTATATGCTGAAATTGCTTTAATCGGCTTAATGCAATAAAAAGCTGCATTCAACTGCGGTGGGTATTTCTTGCTCAATCGCAGCTTAAATGTATTAATGCATGTATTCAAGCTGATATTTTAATACATCTGAAAGGGTGAGCGGGCGATAGTAACTGAGTATAAAACTCCGGCGGATTTTAAGACGGCTGAATTTACCGAAAAAAAGTCTAAATTTATTGCAAGCCTTGCACCAGTGTCAGATGCAGCACAAGCAGAGGACTTTATAAATTCTGTTAAAGTAAAGCACAGAGATGCACGGCATAATGTTTATGCTTATATATTAAAAGACGGCAGGACAATGCGCTATTCAGACGACGGCGAGCCTCAGGGTACGGCGGGCCAGCCGATACTTAAAGTAATCAATTCTTTCGGCGTTTGCGACTGCGCGGTAGTGGTAACACGGTATTTCGGCGGCATACTGCTCGGCACAGGAGGATTGCAGCGGGCTTATTCTAAAGCGGCGCAGCTTAGTCTTGAAAATTCGGAAATAGTTCAGATGAAGCTTTACCGCCGCACTATTATAAGCTGCAGCTATGATATGTACGGCAGAATAGCGTCGGTCGCCGGCGACTGCGGCGGAATAATAAACGACAGCGCCTTTACCGACAATGTAAAAATAGATGTAAATATACCGCACGACTTGGCGGATTTTTTTGCTAAGCAGATATACTCAATTACATCCGGCGGCATAATGCCGGAGTATATTGAGAGCGTATACTGCAAATACTCCGGCTGATATTCATGTATATGTACATATGCCGCCGTATTAGCCCGCGTATATGATTAAGAAGCATGCTCACACTTGTATGATAGCTATAGTCATCATCTGTTTTTAGAAAACATAAATTTAAAGAACTTAGGCTTAAGATTTGCGAAGGAATTATTTGCTTTTTATTATGATGACAGATAATATACAGATATAAGTATGCATAAGCCATAAAAAACACATATTTTTTGCTTTAAAGAAAATATAAGTGTATTTTTCAAAATTTAATGGATATTTTTTCATCAAAAAGAGGTATTATTGAATAAATTTCGTATAAATAAGATGAGAAAGAGGTGAATTGCGATGGAAAATTGCATAAGAGTGCGTACAGAGGAAATTGAGAGGAATTTTCTGTCTCAATTTGCCTCACTAAGCTCTGAAAGCTTAGGGCGCGCAAAGCCGGAAAAGAAGTGCGATATACGCACCGACTATCAGCGCGACAGAGACAGAATACTTCACTGCAATTCATTCAGAAGGCTTAAGCACAAAACGCAGGTGTTTTTAGCGCCTGAAGGCGATCACTACCGCACGCGTCTGACGCATACATTGGAGGTATCGCAAATAGCGCGTACGATATCACGCGCACTGAGGCTTAATGAGGATTTGACGGAAGCCATAGCCTTGGGACATGATTTGGGGCACACTCCTTTCGGACATGCTGGCGAGCGTGCGCTGAACCGATGCAATGATGCCGGCTTCCGGCATTTTGAGCAGAGCGTAAGGGTGGTAGAGTTGCTCGAAAAGGGCGGCAAAGGGCTAAATCTCACAAAAGAGGTGGTAAACGGTATTGCCTGCCACACGCGCGGCGAAGAGGCCTTTACGTTAGAGGGCAGAATAGTCCGCGTTGCGGATAAAATTGCCTATATGAATCATGATATCGACGACGCTGCACGCGCCGGTGTGATAGCGGAGGGAGACATTCCAAAAGATATTTCAGAAGTGCTGGGAAATTCCAAGAGCGAGCGCATTACGGCGCTGATAAACAGCGCAATCTTGGGCAGCGACGGCAAGAATGAGATATCTCTTGGCGGAGAAGCAAAGGACGCTTTTTATAAGCTGAATGACTTTTTGTTTGAAAATGTGTACTTTAATCCAATAGCAAAGAGCGAGGAAAGCAAAGCAGAGGATTTGGTAAGCCGGCTTTTTGAATATTATGTAAATCACAAGGATGCATTTACCGGAGAATATAAGGCAATATGCGAGCGTGAGGGCGCACAGCGCGCCGCCTGCGATTACATAGCCGGAATGACTGACCGTTTTGCAATGCACGTATACAGCGACTTGTTTATACCAAAGTCATGGCAGTATTAGCGCGGCAGGAGACTAAGCAAGTGCTGATTTCATGCTTAATCGGCGGAGACCGACAAGAATATATGGCGGTAAGACGGTATGCCGAATATTTTGCAGCAGCTTCTTTTATCGCAGATGTATAAGCATAGTTAAGTGAATTTTCCATCTTTTTTAGGAGATGGACATGCTGTCGCGTTGTCATAAGAGTAATAGATTATGTTAACTTATATATTCCGCGCAGAAATGTGAATTGCAGCGGCTCTGCCGCAGACAGCGGGCTAAACTAAAGTCATATAATCGTCGTCGAGAGACGGCGATATATCGGACAATTATTTTACGTGTTACAGCTATTTTAAATTATATACAAGAGAAAAGAGGTGAAATATGAGTGCCTTTACCATATGAGTTTTTGCAGGAGCTAAAATTTAGGAACAGCATAGAAGAGGTTGTATCATCATATGTAAACTTAAAGCACAGGGGGTCTAACTTTACCGGACTTTGTCCGTTTCACAGTGAAAAGACTCCGTCCTTTACGCTATACCCTGAGAGCGGGTCGTATTATTGCTTTGGCTGCGGCGCCGGCGGCGATGTCATTACCTTTATAATGCAGATAGAAAATCTGGATTATATGGAGGCGGTGCGCTTTTTGGCGGCGCGTGCCGGAATGAGCATGCCGGAAAACATGAGAGAAGATGAAGCGGAAATACGCCGCAAGGCAAGAATTTTAGAGCTTAACAGGGCGGCCGCGAGATATTATCATTCATGTTTACTGACAAAAGCGGCAGCGGCACAGCTTAGCTATCTTAAGCAGCGCGGGCTGTCGGCGTCGACAATAAAGCGGTTTGGCTTAGGCGCGGCGCTTAAGCAGTATGACGGACTTTTAAGGCATCTTAAAACGCTGGGCTATTCGCCACAGGAGGCGGAGCAGGCAAACCTTGCAGTAAAGGGTGTAAATGGGTACAGAGATAGATTTTTTGACAGGGTAATGTTCCCGATAATCGACCTCAGAGGCAATGTTATAGCTTTCGGCGGCAGGATTTTACCGGGAGTTGAGGGGGCAAAATATCTCAACACGTCAGACACGCCGGTGTTTAAAAAGAGCAGAAACGTATATTCGCTAAACATTGCAAAAAACTCAAAGGCGGATTATTTCATTTTAGCAGAGGGATATATGGACGTAATAGCGCTGCATCAAGCTGGGTTTGACAGCGCGGTGGCGGCGCTTGGCACGGCTTTCACAGCTGAGCAGGCAAAGCTTATGTCAAGATATAAATCCTCGGTAATACTCTCGCTCGACGCCGACGAGGCGGGGCAAAAAGCGACAAGCCGCGCCATAGGAATACTAAATGATGTGGGAATAGAGGTAAAGGTGCTTAAAATACCTGGCGCGAAAGACCCGGACGAATTTATAAAGAAATTTGGAGCGGAGCGGTTTAAAGGACTTATAGAGGGCGCATCGAACGACACCGAATTCTTTTTGTTTAAGGCGAGGGAAAAGTATGACACTGATACGACCGACGGCCGTCTTGCCTTTTTGAATGAAGCGGTAAAAATACTGGCGGAAGTAAAAAATCCGTTGGAGAGGGATATATACGCCGGCAAACTTTCGGACGAGTTTGATGTGTCTAAAACCACGCTCATTTCGCAGATTAAAAGCGCAGCGAACAAAAATACGCGCACTGAGCAAAAAAAAGCCGAGTCAAAAATAATAAATCCGGCATATCAGCGCGACGACGTAAATCCAGAGCGCATAACATATCCGAAAGCGGCGCACGCAGAGGAGCGGCTTATAAAAATACTTATAATGCATCCCGATTTATTTGATAAAATAACGTCTCATATAACTGCCGATGATTTTGTGACGGATTTTAACAGAGACGTGTTTAAATCGGTTTGCAATACACTTTCAGAAAACAGCGTTTTCGACATATCCTACATAAGCGCTGATTATAATCCTGCACAAATGGGCAGAATAGTGGAAATAATGAATTCCGGTGTAAAATCCGCAGATGCAGAGGCGGAATGCGTCGATTTGATAAAGGTGATTAAATCGGAGAAATATGAAAAAGAAAGGGGAGATCCGTCAAGCTGGTCGGACAGCGATTTTGTAAACGAGATGGACAGGCTTCGTGAAAACAAAGGGGGAAATAATTAGTGGCAAACGAAAAGAACACTGAAATTTTAGAAGAGACAAAAGCGCTCGAAAACGGAAAAGAAAACGGTGATAAAACCGTTGGGAAAAATGAAGATACGTCAAAAAAAGAGTCTTATGAAAAGGTAGATGACGTTGAAGGCAATGAGGATGATCTGTCGGAAGCAGATTTTATGGATTTAGACTCTATAGAGCCGACGCATGACGAGCTTGTAATAGAAGAGCAGGAAGCGGAAGAATATGAAAACGACGTAACGAATGTTGACGGAGTAACTCTTGACGACCCAGTTAAGCTTTATTTGAAAGAAATAGGCCGTGTTCCGCTGCTCTCGTCTGATGAAGAAATTGACCTTGCAATGAGGATAGTAGATGGTGACAAAGAAGCTAAAAAGCGTCTTACAGAGGCGAATTTAAGGCTTGTTGTCAGCATAGCAAAAAGATATGTCGGCAGAGGCATGCACTTTTTAGACCTTATACAGGAGGGAAATGTCGGACTTATAAAAGCAGTAGAAAAGTTCGACTATACAAAGGGCTTTAAATTTTCTACGTATGCTACATGGTGGATACGTCAGGCAATAACTCGAGCGATAGCCGACCAGGCGCGTACTATCAGGATTCCCGTGCATATGGTGGAAACTATAAACAGGCTTAAAAAGGTACAGAGCCAGCTGCTGCACGAAAACGGCTATGACCCTTCTGAAGAGCAGATAGCGGAGGTAATGAATCTTCCTGTAGAGCGCGTTCGCGAAATAATGCGTGTAGCGCAGGAGCCGGTCTCAATGGAAACACCGATAGGTCCTGAGGAGGACAGCCGGCTGATGGATTTTATAAAGGACGAGGATGCAATGGCGCCTGACGAGGCGGCGCTTAAAACAATAACCAACGAGGATATTGACAGTGTTCTTAAAACGCTTACGCCAAGGGAAGAAGCCGTCATAAGGCTGCGCTTCGGACTCGAGGACGGCAGATGCCATACCTTGGAAGAAGTCGGTATGGAATTCCACGTCACACGTGAGCGCATACGCCAAATAGAGGCAAAGGCGCTCAGAAAGCTGCGTCACCCGGTACGCAGCAATAAGTTTAAGGACAAATAATTTTATATTTATAAAATTTAAACAATTCTTTCCATTACATATATAGATGCCAAAAGCGAATATTAAAATTATAAACTGCAATATAATTGTAATATTAACGCTAATTATAGGCTTGACTAATCGGTTAATGTGCTTTTATAGGTTTTTGAATTTAAGCTTAAAATATATTTTTCATGTTTTAAATTAGTATTCCTATATTTGCATAATTGTTTGCATAGCAAATTTATATTTATGTAAACTTAATTTTGTATTATAAACTCAAGTGCAAGCCTTTTTATAACCGCGGTGTCGGAGGAAATGTAATGGATTATGACAAAGAAACAATGCTAAGCTCAGAAAATTCTGATGAAAATAGCAGAATATTGCCAAAACAGCCGTTAGAAATATCGGACGGCAAAAGGGAAGATGCAAAGGAAGCAAAAGCTCTTTATAATGAGCTTAAAAAAGATGGCATAGATATAGAAGAGCTCTCAAAAGATGAGGCAGAAGATATTGACGTGGAAGAAGAGGGCGAGTATATATCTTCCGAAATAAGCGATACAAATAATTCCGTAAAGGCATATCTCAAAGAAATAGGCGGCTCAAGGCTTTTGAGTGCAGAGGAAGAAGAGGCTCTTGCCAAGCGTATAGAAAAAGGCGATGAGGAAGCCGAGCATGAGCTGGCAAAGGCAAATCTTCGATTGGTAGTAAGCATAGCAAAACATTATGCAAACTTAGGCTTACCGTTTACCGATTTAATACAAGAGGGAAATGTTGGGCTTATAAAGGCGGTAAAAAAATATGATTACCGTAAAGGATTTAGATTTTCAACATATGCCACATGGTGGATACGCCAGGCAATAACCAGAGCGATAGCCGACCAGGCTCGTGCTATAAGACTGCCAGTGCATGCAGTAGAGGTAATAAATCGTATGGTAAGAGTAAGGGCAGCCTTTTTAGCAGACAACGGCCGTGAACCCAGTATGGAAGAATTATCTAAAATAATGAATCTTCCTATTAAGCGGCTTAAAGAAATAATAGAGATGGACAAAGACCTCATATCGATAAATACCCCTGTAGGCGATGACGAAGAATCGCAGGTTGGCGATTTTATTACGGATGAAAGAAATAATACATCCGGCGAAGTGGACAACAAGTTGCTTAAAGAGGATTTGCTTAAGGCAATAGATAAGCTGAGCGATAGGGAAGCGACAATACTCAAAATGAGATATGGTTTAGATAATGGAAAGATGCACACGCTTGAAGAAGTGGGAAGATACTTTAATATTACGAGAGAGCGCGTAAGGCAGATAGAGATAAAAGCGCTGCGTAAGCTTAGACGGACAAAGACTACGCATGGTAGGCTTATAGATTATATGTAGCGTTAAATATATGCTGTTTACGGATGTGTTATAGGGAAAAATAAAACGAAAAGATAATAAAATATTGAATGACGCAAAATTTGTGATAAAATAATATTTAAATCCAGTTTTTCTATGGAGGAAAATAGTATGCAGCTAAACTTGGAAACGGATTATGCAATAAGACTGGTCAGTATTCTTTGCGAAAGCAAGGAGCGTATAAGCGCGTCTGAAATTGCCAAGCGCACGGGCGTAACGCTTAGATTTTCGCTAAAGATACTCGGCAAGCTGGCGCAGAGCGGCATAGTAAAATCATACAAGGGTGCAAATGGCGGATATGTGCTAAATAAAGCTCCAAAAGACATATCGCTGCGCGAGGTTGTAACGGTTATGCAGGGACCGATTGAGATTAATAAGTGTACTAAATCGGACGAGCTTTGTACAAATCCTAATAGTGCGGAATGTCGTTTCCGTGCATTTTTTGCGCAGCTATCTAAAGAAATAAACGATAAAATGGAAAAAATGAGATTTGCCTAAATTGAAATAGGGTATTTGCTGTGCTATAATAATCTGGTACGCTATAAAATGTAAGACTTAACTGAAAAAGTGTTTGCTTATTGGCTGACATCGCAATATAGCTTTTATCGATTAAGCTGGTAGATGCTTATTAAATAACATTATCTATTTGGAAATATATAAATTGTGGCGATAGGATACATAGGTAAGTTCATTTTTAGTACGTTTATCTCAATTAAAACAAGCTTTTAGCGGTAGAAAATTTATACCAAGATAAAGCTTGTTTAGCAATAATAAAAATAAATTCGGCATTTATCAATTGATTAATTGGCACAAGCCTTTTAAATAACAGCCATATATACGGCGGATAGGAGAATACATATGAAAATAGACGTTACGTTAACGAAACATCCTAAGGAGAAGCCGGCAGATGAGTCCAAACTAAGCTTTGGCAAACTGTTTACCGACCACATGTTTATCATGGATTATGATGAGGGCGAGGGTTGGCATTCACCGCGCATAGTCCCATACGGCCCGATAGAGATAGAGCCTTCTGCGATGTGTCTGCACTATGGCCAGGAAGTATTTGAGGGACTTAAGGCGTATCATACGGCCGACGGCAGGAAGCTGCTTTTCAGACCAGACAGAAATATGGCGCGTATGAACATCTCAAACGAAAGGCTTTGCATACCGAAAATTGACGAGGAGTTTGGAGTAGAAGCTATTAAAAAACTCGTTGAGGTCGATAAGGACTGGATTCCGACGGCTAAGGGAACTTCTCTTTACATACGTCCGTTTATTTTTGCAGTTGACCCGATGATAGGCGTGCATCCGGCAAAGCATTTGAAGTTTATAATTATTCTCTCTCCGGTTGGTGCTTATTATCCAAAGGGAATTGACCCGGTTGATATATATGTAGAGACAAATTATGTCCGCACTGTCCGCGGCGGCATGGGCTTTGCAAAGACGGCGGGAAATTATGCCGCATCTCTTAAAGCGCAGGATGAGGCTGAGAAAAAGGACTTTACTCAGGTGTTATGGCTTGACGGCGTAGAGCGTAAATACATTGAGGAAGTCGGAACCATGAACGTCTTCTTTATAATAAACGGTAAGGTTGTAACGCCTTCACTCGACGGCGCAACTCTCGCCGGTATAACGAGAATGTCGTCTATGGAGCTGCTGAGAAAATGGGGCTATGATGTTGAAGAGCGCAGAATATCGATAGACGAGGTGGCTGAGGCTGCTGCTGCCGGACATCTTGACGAAGCTTTCGGCACGGGTACTGCTGCGGTAATATCGCCTATAGGCAAGCTTTGCTGGCACGATAAGGATATTGTTATAAACGGCGGAAAGATAGGACCGATAACCCAGCGGCTGTACGATACTCTGACGGGCATACAGTCCGGCGAGCTTGAGGACGACATGGGCTGGACGGTAGAAATCTGACGGAATAAATAATACATGTAAATATAGAATCACTCATTGCCAATGTAATCGACGGGAAAGATATTGCTTATGCTTTGCTGTTAGGCTGACAAAAGCGGTAAGATTTTTCTGATATACACGGCTTTGAGTGATTCTGTTTTTGTTTTGGACGATGCATTGCTGCAAATATGACGGATATAGCTGAAAAGAGACGGTGACGGTATCGTCGAAAGACTTCATTTAACCGTAAATCTGGTATGACCGTCCTATGTCGGCATGCTGTGCGGCCTGACGCTAAGACGGAAAATCTTATGGCTGCATGTACTACGCTGAGAGAATACCATGTTTTTAAGCCGTAGCTGTGACAATTATAGTAAGGACATTTTATCGGTTCTGAAATTTATTGTAAAAGATATAAACGCATTAAGCAGTGCGAATAAATAGCGGGAGGCAGCACGAATGAAGATGCTTATTACAGGCGGAACGGCGTTTGTCAGCAGATTTACGGCGGAGTATTTTGCACGCAGGGGACATGAGGTGTATGTAATAAACAGGGGTAGTCGTCCGCAGCCAGAGGGGGGTCACGCTGATAAAAAGCGACAGGCATTCGCTGAAAAGCTCCTTAAAGGGCATGCATTTTGATGCGGTGCTGGATATATGCGCTTATAATGAAAAAGATATAGGCGGGCTTTTGGAGGCTCTCGACAGCTATGACGACTATATTTTTATAAGCTCGTCGGCCGTTTATCCCGAAACGCTCAAACAGCCGTTTAATGAAAGGCAGAGAACGGGCAAGAATAAGATATGGGGTGCATACGGAGCCGGGAAAAGAGCCGCGGAGGAATATCTGCTGCAACATGATGGGCAGGCGTATATTCTGCGTCCGCCTTATTTGTACGGGCCCATGCAGAATCTTTACAGGGAGCCGTTCGTTTTTGACTGCGCCGAATTAAAGAGAAAATTTTACATCCCTAAAAAGGGTGAAATGAAGCTTCAGTTTCTTGCTTAAGACCTCTGTATTTTTATCGAGAGGCTTTTGACCCAGCATCCGTCGCAGAGGATATTTAACGTTGGCAGCGAAAGCACGGTCGATATCAATACGTTCGTTGAGCTTTGCTACAAGGCGGCGGGCGCCGAGCTTGAGAAAGTGTTCGTGCCGCCGGAGTATAATCAAAGAGATTATTTCCCGTTTTATGACTATGAATACGTCCTTGATGTTTCCACCATGAAAGAGCTGCTGCCGGTGCAAAAGGATTTATTTGAGGGATTTGAGGAATCCTATAAGTGGTATGTGGACCACAAACAAGATATAGCAAAAAAAGAATATATTAAATTCATTGATGAAAATATTGCCGCCGCACTGCATGCAGTATAGCGGCTAAGCTTAAAACTCACGGTACTTATGCTCCGGCATATGAATCCTGCAGGCCGGATAACGATATAAAGTGTACAATTAGAAAATATGTATCGACATGTAGTGTATGCGCTATTGACAAAGCTAAGAAAAATGGTGTATGCTTAAAGGTGTTAAAAAGTAAAGCGGAGGTAGAAAATGCCTAAAAAGGGACAAGTCTATGGCAATGAAAGCATATCGGTGTTAAAGGGTGCCGAAAGGGTTAGGAAGCGTCCGGCTGTTATTTTCGGCTCTGATGGGCTGGAAGGCTGCGAGCATTCAATATTTGAGATTATTTCAAATTCTATAGACGAGGCGCGCGAGGGCTTTGGAAAAAAGATAACCGTTACGCGTTTTGCCGACGGCAGCGTACAGGTCGAGGACCATGGCCGCGGTGTGCCGGTAGATTTCAACACCAAAGAGCAGAAATACAACTGGGAGCTTGTCTACTGCGAGATGTACGCCGGCGGCAAATACACCAATGAAGAGGATGGCAGCTATGAGTATTCACTCGGCCTTAACGGGTTGGGACTATGCTCTACGCAGTACGCGTCGGAGTATATGGACGTTGAGATAAAAAGAGACGGGAAAAAATATACCCTTCACTTTGAGCACGGCGAGAATATCGGCGGGCTTAAATCAGAGCCGTATGCCGGCAAGGATACCGGAACCATAACCAAGTGGAAGCCGGACATCACAGTATTTACCGACATAATGGCGCCGGTGGATTATTATCTGGACACCCTAAAGCGGCAAGCAGTGGTGAATCCGGGGCTGCTGTTCATATTCAAAAATCAGAACGGCGCGAAGTTTGACACATATGAATTTATATATAAAAACGGCATAGCCGACTATGTGGCTGAGACGGTGGGCGACGACGCGCTTACGTCGGTGCAGTACTGGGAGACGCAGCGCAAGGGCCGCGACCGAGAGGACAAGCCCGAATACAAGGTGAAGATAAACGTCAGCCTGTGCTTTTCAAACCGCGTGCAGATGAAGGAATACTATCACAACTCCAGCTGGCTCGAGTATGGCGGCGCGCCGGAAAAAGCGGCACGCAGCGCCTTTGTTTCGCAGATAGACGCATATCTTAAACAGAACAATAAATATCAAAAAAATGAAAGCAAGATTACCTTCGGCGATATTGAGGAATGCCTCTGCCTTGTAATATCGTCGTTTTCGACGAGAACGTCTTATGAAAATCAGACTAAAAAGGCAATAAACAATAAGTTTATTCAGGAGGCTATAACCGACTTTTTAAAGCATCAGCTGGAAGTATATTTTATAGAAAACCGGCAGGACGCCGAAAAGATAGCCGAGCAGGTGCTTATCAACAAGCGCAGCAGGGAGAAATCGGAAAAAGAGCGGCTGAATATCAAAAAGACGTTGCAGTCGTCGGGCGGAATGCTGGACAGGGTTCAAAAGTTTGTCGATTGCCGTAGCCGCGACATAAGTGAGCGCGAGCTGTATATAGTTGAGGGTGATTCGGCGCTGGGCTCCTGCAAATTAGCCCGCGACCCGGATTTTCAGGCGATTATACCCGTAAGGGGAAAGATACTTAACTGCCTTAAGGCGGAGTATGGCAAGATATTCAAAAACGAGATAATAACCGACCTTATAAAGGTGCTGGGCTGCGGCGTAGAGGTAAAATCCAAGGCCGTAAAGGACCTTGCCACCTTTGATATTGACCAGCTTAGGTGGAACAAAATTATAATCTGTACCGATGCTGATGTCGACGGATTTCAGATACGTACTCTGATACTTACAATGCTTTATCGGCTTACGCCAACGCTGATTGAAGAGGGTAAGGTATTTATTGCTGAGACTCCACTTTATGAAATAACGACGAAAGACAAGACGTATTTTGCATATGACGACAAGGAAAAAGCCGGCATACTTGAGGAGATAGAAGGGCAGAAATATGTGTTGCAGCGCTCGAAAGGATTGGGCGAAAACCAGCCTGACATGATGAATTTGACCACTATGAACCCATCTACACGTCGTCTTATTAAGGTTTTGCCGTCGGACGCTGAGTCAACTTCTGAAGTGTTTGATTTGCTGCTTGGCGACAATCTCAAGGGCCGCAAGGAATATATAGCGGAAAACGGATATCTGTATCTCGACATGGCGGATGTGTCGTAGCCTGAATACATTGCTTCGTTGACGGATGCAAAGCTGAAGTATAATTTCTGCCATATGCATTAACTTGTCAAAAGGACGCTCAAACCGACATTTAAATACCGACATTTTCACAGAAGGAGTGGCATAGTATGGATTATTTAGCCGCATTAAACGCATATCCTTATTTTGACGTTTCGCACTGCCTTTCTGTTGATTTTGAAAATCCTGCTGCCGAGGCGCTTGAAAAAATCAGACGGAGCTTTGACATTTGCCGGCATTTTAAGGGAATATCGATGTCGGAAAAAATTTTATCACTCATGGATTTTGTCCATAACGAGCTTCATTTTGTTGGTGACCATGCTTCTCCAAGCGCCATGAACACAGAAGAAATAATGAAAGTGAGAAAAACAGGCGCGCTGTTTTGTTCATGCTTTGCAACGGTTTTAACCGAGATGCTCCTTTCGCTTGGCGTAAAGGCGGTCAGGATATCCTGCATACCGTTCTTGTTTGACGGCGACTGCCATGTCGGAGTTATGGCCTTTCTGCCGGACATTAACAAGTGGGGATATTTTGACCCGACATTTAATACATACTTCTACGGCCAAAACGGCGTTGTGCTTGATGTTTTTGAGGTGCGAAAGCTTTATGAAAGCCGGAGAACGGTCAATTTCCGCCATATAACTATTGACAAGCAATGGGTACTGACGATGAACGGCGAGGAATACACGTCATATGACGACTGGTACAGGGAGTATATGCAAAAAAATCTTTTCAGGTTTTTTGTTCCTCAAAAAAGCGAATACGGCTACTGCGGCAGGGATGAAACCTGCTATTTTGCGGTTAATCCTCAAAATTATAGATTTAAAAATGAGTATGATAAAATTGCAAAGCCGGACAATATAAAATACACGGGGCATGTCTTCGATTAAATTTGTTTATTAGAGAAAGTTTTAGTTTGCCGTATGGCAAATATATATTATGTAAACAGGAGAGTGTTTAAATGGCTCCTCGCAAAAGGGCAACACAAAGCAATAGAATAACGCCGGAGGATGCTAATGCGTTTATAGCCGGCGCCGGCACGATGGTGGAACAGCAGATTGTAGAAACGCTGGAGAAGAACTACATGCCATACGCCATGAGCGTAATAGTATCACGGGCGATACCGGAGATAGACGGATTTAAGCCGTCGCACCGCAAGCTGCTGTACACCATGTACGATATGGGTCTGCTTAACGGCGGACGAATGAAATCGGCGAATATAGTCGGCCGCACCATGCAGCTCAACCCGCATGGCGACGCCGCAATTTATGAGACGATGGTGCGCCTTAGCCGTGGTTATGCGGCGCTGCTGCATCCGTTTATTGATTCAAAGGGCAACTTCGGCAAGGCCTACTCAAGGGACATGATGTATGCTGCGTCGAGGTATACTGAGGCAAAGCTCGACCCTATCTGCGCCGAGCTGTTTAAAGACATTTCGAAAAATACAGTTGATTTTGTCGACAACTACGACGCCACTATGAAAGAGCCGACGCTTCTTCCGGTGACTTTCCCGTCGGTGCTGGTAAACGCAAATACCGGCATAGCCGTCGGCATGGCAAGCTCTATCTGCCCGTTTAATCTTGAAGAGGTATGCCGCACGGCAATAAAGTATATTAAGAACGGCCGTCATGACATTATGTCAACTCTTTTGGCGCCGGATTTCCCCGGCGGCGGAATTATACTTTACGATAAAAATTCTATGCAAAGCATATATGATACCGGCCGTGGCAGTTTTAAGGTGCGCTCGGTTTACAGCTATGATGCAAAGAACAACTGCATAGATGTAACTGAAATTCCGCCGACAACAACAGTAGAGGCGATAAAGGAAAAGGTAATAGAGCTTGCAAAGGCGAAAAAATTGCCGGAAATAAGTGATATACGCGATGAAACGGGGCTTAAGGGCCTTAAAATAACAATAGACTTAAAGCGCGGCACCGACCCGGACAGGCTAATGCAGAAGCTTTTCAAAATGACGACGCTGGAAGACAGCTTTGCCTGCAACTTCAATGTGCTCATAGCGGGATATCCGAGGGTTATGGGCGTTAGGGAGCTGCTTGACGAATGGCTGATATTCCGTACTGACTGCGTGCGCCGCCGCGTAAAATATGACCTTGAAAAGGCGGAAGCAAAGCTGCATCTACTAAAGGGACTTTCAAAAATATTGCTGGATATTGACAAGGCGATAAAAATAGTGCGCGAGACAGAAGCAGAGGACATGGTGGTCCCCAACCTCATGATAGGCTTTGGAATAGACGAGGTTCAGGCGGAGTATATAGCGGAGATAAAGCTGCGTCATTTAAACAGGGAATACATTTTAAAGCGTTTGGAGGAGACAGAGCAGCTTAAGTCCAGCATAGCGGACATGAAAGACATACTCGATGACAACGGCCGTGTGCAGGACATAATAATAGGCGAACTCAACGAGGTGATAAAGAAATACAGCCAGCCGCGCAGGACGCAGATACTCTATGATTTTGAAGAGCTGTCGGACGTTGAGGCGGAGGCGGCACCGGATTATCCGGTACATCTCTTCTTTACAAAGTATGGATATTTTAAAAAGATAACTCCGCAGTCGCTGCGCATGAGCGGAGCACAAAAGCTTAAAGAAGACGATGTAATTATACAGAGCTATGAAGCAAATAATAATGACGAGCTGCTGTTCTTTACTAATAAGTGTCAGGTTTATAAATCCTCTGCTGCCGACTTTGAAGACACAAAAGCGAGCGTGCTTGGCGATTACGTCGCATCAAAGCTCAATATGGACGAGGGCGAAACAGCTATTTACATGGCTCCTATAAGCAAATATACAGGATATATGCTGTTTATTTTTGAAAACGGAAAAGTGGCAAAGGTTGACATAAAATCTTATGAAACGAAAACAAACCGCCGCAAGCTTATAAAGGCGTATTCCGACAAATCACCACTTGCCGCCGCTGTTTACCTGCCGGACGGGGATGCAGAAATACTGCTGACATCGTCCAATTCGCGCATGCTGCTTGTGCATACCGGTGCGCTGACGTTAAAATCCACCAAAGACACGCAGGGCGTTGCGGTTATGACACAGAAGAGAGGACACAGAGTGGCATCTGTAAAAGTTTACGCCGAGGGCATGCTTGCCAATCCCCACAGGTACAGGACAAGAACGCTGCCGGCGGCCGGCGCATTGCCCGACAAGGAGGAAAAGGGCGAGCAGCTCACACTTTAGAGCAATAATTCTGTAATATTATTGAACAGAAAACGCTGCTTTTGGTTTTTATTTTTCAACATAAACGAATATTTGCATAACATAATCGCCATATATTTATTAAATATGTGGCGATTTATTATTGAAAATTAATATAATATATAGTATAATAATAAAAATATTGTTGATTTGGAGGGTACATGTTATGAAAATATGCAATAATTGCGGAACAGAATATGAGGATAATCAGGTCGTGTGCGCTAAGTGCGGCGCGGGGCTTAGCGACAAAGTTGCAAGCAAACCAGAACAGGAGAATGCACACAGCGTGACGGCAGCGCCGCAGGAAAATCATGTAAGTCAGCAAAATGCGCCATACCAGCCGCAGATGTATATTCCATATCCAACGGACACACGGCGGAGTACTGCGCCGATTGTGCTGGGAATAGTGAGCTTATTTATAGCAATAATATCTCTTTTAACATTAGATCATTTAATGTTTGACTATTCTGACAACATCTACTATATACTCTGTCCGGTATTTTCTGTCATGTGTTGCTCAATTATCGGGCTAATTTTAGCAAACAGGGATATAAAAGACAATATAAGATGGAGCGGAAAAGGTGCCGTCGCACTCAATTTGATATCATTATTTTTTGCGCTGATAGTAATTGCGAGATTAATAGTAAACTACTTCTTGGAGATTTACTGGTATTAAAAAGTGATGTTAAAATTCTGTCTGTTTTAAAACACAGCTTAATAAATTCATTTATAATAGGACAATATACTGCATATATACATTATAAAAATTGCTGGGTGTATTAGCTTTACTGTTAGACGGAAAGATAATGCTTATTGACGATGTCGGATAACAATTTAAATTATTGATTTTGGACATTATGAATGGTACAATAAAATAAATAATGAATTTAAAATGCGAGATATTTATTTTTGCGGTTAAACTTAAAAATATAATTGAAATGGGGAAGAGATATGAAAATATGTGGCCATTGCGGCGCGCAGTGTGATGACAGAGATGTATTCTGCAACAGCTGCGGCACAGCTTTTCCGAGTGATAATGCACAACAGCAGGGACAGCAGTATTATGGACAATATGGTGACATGCCACCATATCAGCAGCAAGGACAATATAATACATATCAAAACCCATATCAATATCAGCAGTATTACGTGCCGGGATATGTCCCGCCGCGAAAGCGCACGGCTCCGCTTGTGCTTGGCATAATTGGAATTGTTTTTGCGATTTTATTGCCGCTTGTTACATACTGTTGCTCAATTCCCGGACTTGTAATGGCGTCTAGAGATATTAATCTAGGCGCGCAGGGTCGAGGATATCAGGCGCTTAATATTATTGCGCTGGTAATTGCCGTAATAAATTCTATTTTGGGCGTAATTTTAAATAATTATATATTTTATTAACACAAAGTACTGTGCCGTCTGCCGATATACTTGGCAGACGGTTTTTGTATAGCAAAATCATCAGTTTTTGACGGCTGAGGTGTCTTCTAAAATTGCTTCAAATGTAAACGCACCTTTTTGCGAAAAGCAGAAAAATGTAGCGGGCAGATAAGTTGTTTTTCTGTCTTGGACAAAAAATAAATCGGAGCAAAGTTCTTTTTGCTCCGACATGGCGTCCCTGAGAGGATTCGAACCTCCGGCCTACCGCTTAGGAGGCGGTCGCTCTATCCGGCTGAGCTACAGGGACTTATATATAAATACAGATAACATTACAATATTACTTTAAAGCCTCAATTTTGTCAATATAAAATTGAAATTATAAAAGAGTAAAAATATTGTAGTATAAAATATAGCAACAACCATATATAGAAAAATATCCGGTTAAACACCGGATATTTTAAACTTAATGAAATATGATTTTACGGTGGTAAAATAAGCATAAACAATAGTTTAAAAAGATTAAATCGGTATACGGAGTAATTATCCAATAATATAGTGTTTACAAGTCTATGTTTTTAAACTTTCATGTCTTTTGGAAAGAGTCCAGTAAAAACCAGCATGTTTAAGATAAACTAACAAATTAAGATAAAAAGCTTATATGAAAAAATTAAGAGCTAAAATGGCAGTTATAATTTCGTGCCAATTTATCATTAACTGTAATCATGATAATGGACTGTTTTGAGCAAATTCACTCTCAGGATATTATGACAGTGCGGCAATAAGTGCGGCACGTGTTACACGTCCGGCAATGCCGTCAGCCCTTATTCCCGCGTCGCGCTGGAAATTTTCAAGAGCCGCCTGTGTTCTGGCTCCAAATATGCCGTCTATCTCCCGCGGCGTGTCGAGATAGCCCAAACGATTTAAGTACCACTGCAGCCATCTGACGCCGTCACCGGTAGAGCCATATCTGAGGTCATATGTAGGCATCTGGTAGGGAAGCCCTCCGGAGGACGGCGGCGCAGATGGAGTCCCGCTTTGACCGCCTTGACCTCCCTGAGAAGGCGGAATTACCTCTTCAATGCCGTTGGCAATCGCGTTTGCAACCTCATCTACATTAAATCGGGCCATATCGTCCGGATTGTTTAAAAAGGCCATTTCTACAAGCACCGCCGGAGCATTTGTAAGACGTATTATTCCGAAATAGTCCTGCCCGGCGGAGTTTACCCTTGTTTTGACACCGCGATTTACAAATCCCAGCGCCGCGATATTATCTACTATAGCCTGCGCTAAACGCTTGCCGGTACCTTTGTCAAAAATGCTGTAATAAACCTCGGTGCCAGTAAATGGCTCCCCCTCATTGGCGTTCATATGCAGCTCGACTACTGCGTCTACTCCCTGCTCGTTGGCCATGCGGGCGTCGCTTACAATTGAGCGATTTACGTCCGTTGTCCTGTTGTTTATAACAGTGTAGCCACGTGAACGCAGTATTTCGGTAAGAGCGTTAGATACCGCGAGATTAACGTCCTTTTCTTTATAACCGTTGTATTGAGCGCCGGCCTGATCTCCGCCGTGCCCGGCAAATACTGCAATTTTACTCATAAAATACCTCGTTTCCCGCAGTCAGCGTTAAAATGAATATATCCCATTTTTAATATATTAATTTTTTTCAAAAAGATGACGCTTTTATAAAGAGATATTGAAAATCAGACGGAAATGGCATTATTTAAAAAATAAAAAATGTCCAGACTGCTGCCAAAGCTGAAATCTGGACATCTAAAAATTACCGGATATTAAAATATATTATATATAGATAGAAATGACATTAAAATATAAGGGAATAATTATAACTGCGCACGCCAAAGCAGTTCATTATTTTCAAATATTACCATCAGTCTGCCGTCGCTTTTCAGCCATGAAAGGTATGAGCGCACAGTGCTGCCTATTAATGCATACTGCTCAAAGCTCATATTAAGCTTATAAATTTCAAAAAGCGACTGCAGAATTTTTTCAAATGTAGAGGGGCATTTGCATATTTTTATAATTATGTCGGCAATCTCGTAGACTTTGTCAATATTTATCTGCGCAATTGCCTTTATGTTGTCGGTAGGTTCAGCATGTGACGGAATAAACAGCTTGGCCTCCATTTGTTTAACCGCTTCAAGAGTATTTATATATTCCGCAACGTCGTATATAAAGCTTATCTGATATTTTCTCAATGTTTCTTCGCTCGATAGACAGTCGGCTAAGAATATAACATCGTCATAAGTCTTGTAGCCCACCATGTTGAAAAAATGGCCGGGCAGGCTTATAATGCTCATCCCGTCTGGGAGTTTGTTTTCTGTCAGCGGCTGTGCATTGCTTGCCTTTGCAAGCAGAAATTTATGCTTAAGCTCATCTGGCACAAATCCGCCATATAAACATGTCGGCTCTAAAATAGGGTGATTTATAAAATCACACTCAATGTCCGGAGCATAAATCTCACATCCATACTGGTTTTGCAGATATTGATTGCCGCCGATATGGTCGGCATGGGAGTGCGTATTATAAATGGCAGTCAAGCGCCAGCCGTTTTCATCCAATATTTTCTTTACTTTGCGTCCGGCGTCCTTGTCGCTCCCGCTGTCGATTAGGCATACATTCTCATCATTAAGCTTTATAATGCCTATTTTTGCGGGACTTTGTATATAATAGCTGTTTTCTCCTGCCGCACATAGCTCGTACATTAATATTTCCTCCCATAGCTAAATATTAAGTGCATATTTAAAGTAACATACAATGCTGGGTTTTACAATAGATTTGAATGCCCGAAGATGTTAAATGCGTACAAAAAGTCACCTTGACAATTACTTTGGCATTTGATATCATAGTTTAACAGATGTTGAGTATGCACAAAAATAGCTGTGAAGAAATAAATTTTAAAGTGCAGCCGATATTGTAAAAGTCTGAATATATTGGGGTGTAGCCAAGTGGTAAGGCAACAGACTTTGACTCTGTCAGTCGCAGGTTCGAGTCCTGCCATCCCAGCCATAAAGAGGCAATAAAAAAGATATTGCCAAAGAAAACCCCGATTGTATCGGGGTTTTCTTGTATACAACTGGCGGTTTTTAAGCTTACAAAACCATAGATGTAAAACCGCATTTTTTCCATTGTGTATGGATATGAACTCTCGTACAGATAAATATTGCAATAAAAAAGGCAGATGGGATATCCCATCTGCCTTTTTTATTCAAAAGCCGAAAAGCGCATTTATAAAAAAATTAAATGAGGAGGAAAAATGAACATCTATGAACAGGAGTCCTTTCACAGAATGGAACGGGACAACAGCAAATCTAAAGAAAATATGGAGGATGAAAAATGAAGTTAAAAATAGACCGGAAATGCCCTTTTTATAGAGATTCACTGGAAATGGCCTATTACGATAATCAAAAGAATTTATATATCGAGTCTCAGATTGTCAATGTAGACTGTATAATTTTCATGGATCAGGCTGCGAAATTAAATCTTAACGAGATCAATGACTTTGCCCGATTGCTCATTGCGGAGTATGGTGCTCAGAGACCTGCGTACCTGTTATCTGAATATGTTCTGAGGAATACAGAAAAAAGAAAACTGATCCGTGAGGCGCTGAAATTTCTGCGCGCAGATAACAATCTCCATGTGCAGATGACTACAGAGCCTGCAAAGGTTTTTTCGTTGTTTCGCAGTATTCTGCGGGAGGCGCAGGATGAATTGCTCGAATATCGCCTGTTTGACAAAAATGACTGCGAACCACTGAGGGGTAAAAAATCACTTGGACGAGTTCTTGTTATGAGTACAAACGAATTACCGCCCGACATCTGTACACAAGACAACCAGTTGGCAATCGTCACACCGGAACTGTTGCAACGACCGCTGTATGACGTGCCATTCATCAGCGGCGGCCGCTGGGACTCAGGCAGGGATCTGTCCAAAAAGATTATTGGAGTATTAAAGGAAGAACGTGTGCCCAGATATATCCGGGATATTCTCAAGGGAAAACCTGTAGTAAAGAAAGTGCGTTCTGATCGTCCACCTTTGGATATGGACAAAAGCGTGCCCATATACAGAGGAATAACCCCTCTGTTTGATAGATCACAGGAGGTAGAAAGATATCTGGCTTCCGCAGCTGCAAATATTGATTTTACCATGAAAATGCAAGACATCCCGGAAGCGCAATCAAACGATATCAGCAGTTTCGCGCAACAGCTGATAGAGGAATATGGAGAGGAACGCCCTCTATATATGCTGGCGCAGTATTTTCAGGACCATAACGCTCTAAACGGGTTTGGAGTAGACAGGAGTTTGAAAAATACAGATATCGTCCTTCCAAACTTCGGATGCTATACCGACGGGCGCATAGAAACCTTGTATGATATATTGAAAGAGATGACCATCGACATGAACGAAGATGAACATTTTCCCGTTATGGGAATGTGATGATGACATTGATTTGAAGTAAAAGCTACTGTCTGAACAGGCTGCTACTTGGCAGTATTATCCGCCTGCTGTCTACAGGCCCGCCGATTAAAAGAAAAGATCATTAAGGTCAAAAAAGCAGACAGGAATTTTTCCCTGTCTGCTTTTTAATATATTAAAATAATGTGAGGGGGTAAAAAGCAATGAGTATTACACAAGTGAGCAGCGAAGAACTTCATAAAATGCAGGGAAAGGAGGGGCTCATCATACA